>JASFRY010000001.1:0-42362 GCA_050114675.1 Gemmatimonadota bacterium
GGGTCCGGGACCCGCACCCGTTCCGGGCAGGATCATGCCGTTCCCGTATAGGAACAATGTGCCCGTATGGGAACGTACGATGGTTCCCCATCGGGAACACGCGGCGACTCGCTGCGATGTGTTCTTGGCCCTAAATACTTGTTGTACATGAGCTTATGTCATGTCGTGGGTCGTGGCACGCCTTCTGCCTTTCCCTTGGGCAGGACCGCCGGTTGGCACCCACGCGGGAGGGTCGGTCCGAGCGGGGTCGCGGTCACGGGGATCGCGGCCGACCAACGAATCCCTGGGGGGAAGTCGTGAACATCGTCAGACGCAGCGCCAAGATCATCGTATGGGCGGATTCCCGGAGCTCGCATTCCATGCCCGTCGTCTGGTGCCGGGCCGCGGGAAGGAACGAGATCGTTCGCTGGGGGCCGGAGCTGTAGTGGCCGTGCCGACCTGCAGGGGTGCCGTCGGACCCCTGGGTGCCGGCCCCGTGGGAGGATCCCGGAATCGCGCCGAGCGCGGTCCTACAGGAGGCCGTGCTTCTTGCGCCTCGACCAGAGCACCTTTCGCGTGACGCCCAGACGTCGCGCCGCCTCCTGAACCTCTCCGTCCACCTCTTCCAGGGTAGCCTCGATGTAGCGTCGCTCCACCTCTTCCAGCGAGAGGCCCAGGGGCAGACGCAGATCCCCATCATCGACCGGACTCGCCGGCGTGGCCGAGGGAGCCACGAAGGGCGGGATCCGAAGCGTCGGGCCCGTTGAGAAGATGAGCGCCCGCTCGATGACGTTGCGCAGCTCCCTGACGTTGCCCGGCCAGTCGTAGCCCTCGAGGCGCTCGATGGCCTCGCCGTCCAGCTCGGGCACGGGCTTCCCGAAGTACTCGGCGGATCGCCGCACGAAGTGCCGGGCGAGGAGGCCGATGTCCGAGCGGATGTCGCGCAGGGGGGGAAGGACGATCCGCGCCACGTTCAGCCGGTAGAAGAGGTCCTCCCGGAACGCGCCCTTCTCCACCTGGTTCTCCAGGTCCGCATTGGTGGCGGCCACGATGCGCAGATCGACCTCGATATCCTCCGTGCCCCCCACGCGCCGGATGGTGCGGGACTCCAGGAAGGTGAGGAGCTTGGCCTGGAGACCCAGGGGCATGGTGCCGATCTCGTCCAGGAGGAGCGTGCCCCGGTCGGCGACCTCGGCCAACCCTCGCTTGGCACGTACCGCCCCGGTGAACGATCCCTTCTCATAGCCGAAGATCTCCGCCTCCAGGAGGCTGTCGGGCAGAGCCGCACAGTTGACCTCCACGAAGCGGAACTGGGCACGTTGGCTGGCGGCATGGATGGCGCGGGCCACCAGGTTCTTTCCCGTTCCCGACTCCCCCAGCACCAGTGCGGGAACGCCGGGGACGGCTCCCACCTGCTCCACGAAGAGCCGCACCGCGCCCACCCTGGGGTGCTCGCCCAGAATGCCGCTGGGGTCGTACCGCCGGCCCGTCGCCTCGTGGAGGAGCTCCTGGGCGGGGGTCTCCTCGATGGCACGGGTGAGGCGGGCCAGCAACGTCCCGGGGTGGACGGGCTTGGTGACGAAGTCGGTCGCCCCCGAGGCGAAGGACCGCTCCACGTCCTCCTGATCCACGCGGCCGGTGAGGATCAGGATGGGCATGGCGGGGAACTCGGCTCGGAGCGTCGACGTGACCTCGAAGCCCGACATCCCGGGCATGGCCAGGTCGCAGATCACCGCGTCGGGCCCTTCGGCACGGGCGATGTCCAGTGCCCGGTGCGGGTCGGTGAGGCCCACGGTGACGAACTGTCCCGTGCGCTCGAGCTGCGCGGTGAGAAGCTCGATCTGACTCTCGTCGTCATCGACGAGGAGGACCCGGTGCTTGAGTTGGACGGACACCGGCTCAGTCGCCCAGACAGATCCCCAGGCTCCGCGCCGTGTGGATCACGTCGGAGTCGAGGGGGACCGTCTTGATGCGGGCGATGGCCTGCCCCAGGGGCACGGCCAGGACGTTGGGCGGGTCCAAGGCGACCATACAGCCATAGCAGGCGTCACGGATGAGGTTGACGGCGGCGGTTCCGAAGCGGAGGGCGAGGAGGCGGTCGTAGGCGTTGGGGCTGCCTCCCCGCTGTAGATGGCCCAGGACCAGGGAGCGGGTCTCCCGGCCCGTGCGCTGGTAGATGGCGGTGGCCACCTCCTCGGCCACGCCACCGAGACGGACCTGTCCGTCGTCCTTCCGCTGGAAGTGGGGTTGGCCGCCCCGGGGGTAGGCCCCTTCCGAGACCACGACCATGGCGAAGCCTCGGCGCGCCATCTGATAGCGCGCCTCGATCTTGGCGCACACGCGGTCCATGTCGTAGGGGATCTCGGGGATGAGGATCACGTCCGCCGTACCGGCCACGCCCGCATACAGGGAGATCCATCCGGCGTCGCGGCCCATGAGCTCGATGACGATGACGCGTTCGTGCGCCTGGGCCGTGGAGTGGAGCTTGTCGATGGCGTCGGTGGCCGTCGCCACCGCCGTCTGGAAGCCGAACGTCAGGTTCGTCGCCGCCAGGTCGTTGTCGATGGTCTTGGGGACACCCACCACCTTGAGGCCCTGTTGGAAAAGGGCATGCGCGATGGAGAGGGAGCCGTCTCCCCCGATGGCCACCAGCGCGTCGATCCCCTGGTCCTCGAGGGCCTGGATCACGTCGGCGGACCGGTCCTCGTATTCCACCGATCCGTCGTCCCGGGTCACGGGCCAGCGCAGCGGATTGCCCCGGTTCGTCGTCCCCAGGATGGTCCCGCCCAGGTGGGTGATGCCACGAACGGCCGCGCGATCCAGGCGCATGAGGCCCCCCTCTTCGAACAGGCCGTCGTAGCTGTCTTCGATGCCGTAGACTTCCCAACCGAGCTCTTCGGCGGCCAGGACCACGGCGCGGATCACTGCGTTGAGACCCGGGGCGTCCCCACCCCCCGTGTTGACGGCGATCCGGCGGATATCGGCGCTCATGCTGGACTCTCCCCGGCGTGCGCCGGCCGGGCTCACCGGCCGGCGCACGAGAATGGCAGGATGCGACGCAGAAGGCGTCCGGCCGGAGCCGGACGCCGAACCCTAGATCGCGCCAACTCTTGCGGTCAAGGCCACCGTGGCGCGGGAAGGCTCCCTGCCGGTCCCGGATTTGGGCGTCCGGGGGAGACCCGCGGTTCCCGTCGGCCCGCGTCCGGCATCCGGCGCCCGCCTATCGGGTCCCTCCAGGTCCGGACCATGGGTCGCGCGGTCCGATGAGCGCCGAAAGGCGTTCCACGGCCTGGAGCAGCAGGTCGGCGTCCACGGGTTTGATGAGGGTCACTGCCGCGCCCATGCGCTCCGCCAGGTCGAGCTGGTCCGCGGCGACGCCGGAGACCGCGATGATCAGTGCTTCGGGATCCTTCTGGATGAGCTCCCGGATGAGACGCAGTCCATTGAGCTTCGGCATGTAGAGGTCGGTGACCACGAGCTCGATTTCCTTCGTGTCGTACGCCTCCAGCGCCGCCTCTCCATCGGCGGCGAAGAAGAGCTCGTGGCCTGCGTCTGCGAGTATCGCCCGTTCGAACAGGCGGTCGGTCTCCTCGTCGTCCACGATGAGGATTCTGGCCATGGGGCACTCCCTGGAACGTTCGCCAGCTTCACGCCGGTACCCTCGGGCACGCGCTGTGAAGGTGTGCATGGTTGGGCAAACATGCGTTCGCTGACGCTGTCGGGGAAGCCTGTGCGCTGCCATACGTCTCTTTCCACTGCCGTCGGCCGGAGGGTACATTCTCCATTCCCGGGCCGCGCCCACCCGGACTCCCCGATGCAGGGCGAACCCAGGTATCACGGAGGCACAGGCTGGTGGAGGACAACGAGTACGGCTGGTCCGCCGCAGAGGTCGTGGAGCTTCTGGAGAGGGTGGATCTCTTCGGCGGGCTTCCCGTCGAGGACCTGCGACGCTTCGCCGGCATCGTGGGGGGACGGACCGCAGAAGAAGGCCAGACCCTGTTCGAGGTGGGGGCGCCGGTCGATGCCCTCTACATCGTGTACGACGGAGCCGTGGAGATCGTCCGGGCGCGACCCGACGGCACGGAGGAGAAGCTCGGGGTGCGGCGGGCCGGTGACGTCTTCGGCGAGAGCGGCTTCCTGACCGGGCAAGCGCGGCCGGCCACGGCGCGAGCTGCCGAGACCACGCAGCTCCTGGTCGTGGACCGGAGCGACTTCCGGGACCTCTTGGGAGGCGACTCCCTGGCCGTGCGCATGGTGGAGGCACTCTCGAAGCGGCCGGGGGCGGGAGATGTCGCCGCGGGCGGCGAAGGGGAGCTCCGGGAGGGTAGGACACACAGGCCCGGACACGCCCACGACATCAGCCGGGTGCTGCAGGCGGGGCTCCTCCCCTCGTCGGCTCCGCGGGTCGAGGGCTTCGACGTGGCCGCGGGTACGACGACCGAGGCCACGGGCCGGGGAAGCTCGGTCTGGGATTGGATCGGGTTGAAGGACGGTCGGGTGGCTCTCCTCACCCTGGACGTTCGCCAGGACGGGTTCCCGCCCGCCCACTATCTGGGCATGGCGCGGGCCGTCCTGCGTGGTGTGGCCGGTGACGCGGCCACGGTCTCGGAGCTTCTGGCCCGGACCAACGACGCCCTGTCGGCCGCGGCCGTCGAGGGCGTGGATCAGTTCGTGGAGGTGGGGATCCTCGTGCCGGCGGAGGGTGGCCTGGAGTGGGCCAGCGCCGGCAGGGTGCCGGGGGGAGTGATCCGCCGGGCGGGTACCTTCGAGGAGCTCGGTTCCCACGGGCCGCCGCTGGGGATGATGGGGGGGTTCAAGTACCACGTGCAGAAGCTGAGCCTGGGGTCCGGCGACACGACCTTCGTGCTCTCCCACGCCAGTCAGGGCCTCTTTCTCGGTGCGGCGGATCTCATGGCCCAGCTCCACGGGAAGCCGGCCGGTGAGGTCGTCGCCACGCTGCACAAGGCCATCCGGAAGGCCCAGGGCCAGGAGCGCACCGAGACGTCGGTGCTGTATCTCCGGAGACATTGACCCCGCTGCGGGAGAACCGGAGGGCGAACCCGGCGGGGAGACCCGGGTACGCTCTCTCCCGCATCAGTCCCCGTCCGGGATGTCTGGAAAGAAGCCTGCAGAAGGAGGAAGTTCGGTCCATGGCCGTGACAGAGAAGGACGTTCGCGACGCCCTGAAGACGGTGAAGGACCCCGAGCTGGGCCTGGATCTCGTGGTGCTCGGTCTGGTCTACGACATCGAGGTTCAGGACGACGACGTGAAGGCGATCATCTCCCTCACGTCGCCCCTGTGCCCGGTGGCCGGACAGATCGTCGAAGACGCCAAACAGGCCATCGAGGGTGTCGAGGGTGTCGGCGCCGCCGAGGTGGAGCTCACCTTCGATCCGCCCTGGACGCCCGAGCGCATCAGCCCGCTCATCCGTTCGTCGTTGGGCCTGTGAGCCCCTCCCCCGAATCAAGCGAGGAGTAGAGATGCCCCCGTTCTCCGACGAAGAGCTCAAAGCCAAGGTCCAGGAGGGCTACGTCGTCGAGTCCGTGGACGAGATGACCGAGGGGTATCGGAAGGCCCTCGCGGTGCAGCTCACCGTGCAGGCGGACACGGAGCTCATGAGCGCGCCGGCCTACTGGATGGCCGCGCGCCATGCGCCCTCCACCAACACCCAGGTGAGCGCCCACGCCATCATCCAGGACGAGCTGGCCCACGCCAACATCGCCTACCGGCTCCTGGAGGACCTGGGCGAGTCCAAGGAGCAGCTCGTGTACGGCCGCCAGCCCCACGAGTTCAAGCATCCCTACGGGTTCGATCAGCCCCTGGAGAACTGGGCCGAGCTGGTGGTGGCCAACGGCTTCTTCGACCGGGCGGGCATCACGCTGTTGTCCGACGTCTACCAGAACACCTCGTACGGTCCCCTGAAGCGCGCTCTGGTGAAGGTGGACATGGAAGAGACCTTCCACCTCCGCCACGGCGAGGTCTGGATGAAGCGCCTGGCCAAGAGCGGAGGAGAGGCCCGGCAGATGCTCCAGAAGGCGGTGGACTGGATGTTCCCCATGACGGTGGAGTGGTTCGGGCTCCCCGACGACCTGAAGCGCCACTCGGGTCAGCTCGACTATCGTCTCAAGGGGCTCACCAACGACCAGCTCCGCCAGGTGTGGATGTCCTCCACGGTGCCCCTGTGCGAAAAGCTGGAGCTGGACGCGCCGGCGCACTGGGACGAGGAGAAGGAGGCGTACGTCCTGGACTACCCCTTCCCCTGCCGGTACGACGCCGGGGCCAAGCGATGGCTCTTCGACGAGGGGGAGATCTCGTGGGACGAGGTCTTCGAGCGCTGGAAGGCCCGTGGGCCCATGAACGAGATCTACGTGGAGTCGGTCCAGCGGTCGCGAAGCACGGTGGCAGCCTGGCTCGACGGCGTGGCGGCCTGAGGGCTCCGGACGTGGCCGCCACGCTCCCGACGTCCAAGAAAGGTCCCCGGACCGATGCGGGTCTCCCCGTCCACGTGTCCGTGCACAAGAGCGGAGGACGCGATCAATGGTCACCGCCACTGGAGAGGGCGCCCGACGACCCCGAAGAGGGCGTGTGGACGCTCCTCCACGAGGTCCTGGACCCCGAGATCCCCATCAGCCTCGTGGATCTGGGCCTGGTCTACGGTGTGTCCGTGGTCGACGATGCCGTGGAGGTCCGCCTGACCTACACGGCCACGGCCTGTCCGTGCATGGAGTTCATTCGTGAAGACGTCACCGACCGGCTGGAGCGGGAGCCTTGGATCCGCCGGGTGACGCTGGTGGACGTGTGGGATCCGCCCTGGACCACGGAGCGCATCACACCCGAAGGGCGCCGGAAGCTCAGGCGACTCGGCGTCGGCGCATGAGCGCCTTCCTCACAACGAAGAGACCGAGCCCCCATGCGTGAGCATGTGTACGACGTCTTTGCCCGAAAGGAGCGAGGCGAGCCCCTGGCCCACATCGGCTACGTGGACGCTCTGGATGACGAGACCGCCAGGGTCTACGCCTGGAAGACCTACGACGAGCAGAACTGGTTCGAGATGTGTGTCGTGCGCCGGTCCCACATCATTCCCGTGAACCGGGAGGACGGTCCCTTCGCACGTGCAGCCCGGCGCAGCGGGGAGGAGGCCTCATGAGCGAGCCAACGCTGGATGTCCGTGGACTGGACGCTGCCACGCGCTCGGCGCTTCGGCGCCTCGTGGTTACGCTGGCCGACAGCAAGCGCCTCATGGGGATCCGCTATTCCGACTGGCTGTTGGGCGCCCCCTCCATCGAGGCGGGGATCGCCGCATCGTCCATGGCGCAAGACGAGTGGGGACACGCCCGTCTGCTCTACGCCATGCTGAAGGACCTGGACGAGGACCCCCTCCCGGTCGAGTACGGTCGGGACGCGACGGCCTACGCGTCGGTCGATGCCCTGGACCATTCCTTTCCCGACTGGGCGGCGGTGGTGGCTGGGATCGTGGTCGTGGACGGCGCCCTCACGGTGGCGCTGGACGCCTGTTCCCGAGGATGCTTCGAGCCCGCTGGAGCGCGCGTCCCCAAGATGACGTCCGAGGAGGTCTTCCACCGGAGTCTGGGAGAGGCCTGGTATCGCCGTCTGGCGCAGGCGCCTTCGGAGGAAGCGAAGACCCTGCTTCGTGGCGCCACCCTGTCCATGCTTCCCGGCGTGCTGGCGTGGCTGGGCGCCGACGACGAAGCCGCTCGGTCGCTCGTGGCGGCGGGAATCACGTCTCCCGCAACCGAGCTGGTGTCGGACTTCCGGAACCGCATCCGGGAGGTGGTGGACGCTGCAGGCGTGGATGTCGACGCGGTCACACCGGCGGAGGCGTGGGACGGCGAGCGGGGACGGGGTCCGGGGCATCCCGACGAGGAGGCCGTGGAGCGGGCTCGGGGCGACCGCAACCGCATGCTCTTCGTCGAGTGAGGCACGGCATGGCCGACACCCGGCGAGAAGGCGCACGGTCCCGCGACGTCGACCAGCGGAGGGAGGAGGCACCCGCCGACCTGCCCGACACACCTCCGTGCCCGTTCTGTGAGGGGACGCGCACGGAGCTCATGAGCGCCTTCGGCTCTCACGCCTCGGTGAGCACCTACTGGTGCCGTGACTGCCGGAGCCCTTTCGAGGTCATGAAGTGGCGGGGCGGAGCGTAGAGATCAGGGAAGCAGCTCCACCTCTTCCAGGAAGTCCCGGAGTGGCTGCGCCACGGCCAGAGCCCGCTCGGTGATGGCCAGAGCCATCTTCTTGCAGTCTTCCGGCTCCCCCGTGAGGTGGCGGCACACGGCTTCGCCCAGGCGTCCCGCTGATTCGGAGGCGGCTTGATGGTACTCGGAATACCGCGCGCTCACACGCTGCTCGAAGATGGGCAGCTGAGGCCGCGGCGTGCCCTGGTCCTCCATGTCCTCGAAGACCGCCCGGTGGAGCGCGTCGAGTCCCTTGCGGACGACCGCCTCGTTGGTGCGTGGGAGGAACGCCAGCTGCGCTCCACGAGTATGCGCCCACATGAAGAAGATGAGCGCCTCTTCTGCGACCTGGTGGTCGGGCGTCCCGTCCTCGTCCTGCAGGGCCTCAGGATCGGGCAGAGGCGTCTCCACATCCTCGTGGGACACGAAATCCGTGAACGTCTCCCAGACCAGACGAGCGAGGCTGTCGCCCAACTCGTCGGTCGTCATTGTCTGAGGAGCTCTGAACTCGCGAGGTTCGTCCATTACCGTAGGATGCACGTCGTTGATTCCCGATGGTCTGTCGGTAGCAATATCCCCCAATTCCTTTCTGAAGGGCGGGGGTGTCAAGGATTATGATCAGGAGAGGGTAGAACACATGACGCGTCAACGAATGTTGCGCAAGGGGCCCGGGTCGGCAGCTGCCTTCGTATCGGGGTGCGCGGTGGCGCTCCTCGCGGCTGCTTGTGGCGGGGGGCCGCCGGACATTCCGGCTCCCCGACCCATCGTGAACTTCCAGGGCGCACGCATCCGGGCGAACAAGGATAGCATGCGGCAGGTCAACGATTGGGTGAACCGGGAACAAGACAACATCGTGAACGACCCGGCCTTTCTGGTGCAGACGCTGTATGCTGCCGACGAAGTATACCCATGGGAGGGTCTGGAAGTGGGGACGGACACGGTGCGGGTGCGCATGGATCCTCGCGCACCAGACACACGCCTGGTCTTCGAGATCTACGCGCACCTCCACCTCATGGCGCGCATGGGGCGTCAGGAGGAGTGGCTGCCCGAGGCGCCCACGGCGACGGGATACGACCTGGAGCGGGCCATCCTGGCGCGCACGGCGGATGCCTGGCTCCTGGGGCGGGCGGTGTTCGACACCTCACCCTATGGGCCGCTGGATGAGCTCATCTACGCCAAGGACGCGGGCTTCCTGGATGCCTTCATCTTCACCGCGCGTCCCGACGAGTTCGGGCAGGCACGGGCCCAGTGGGCCCGGGAGAAGCCGGACCGCGCCAAGGCCTATCAGGCGTGGTTCAGAAAGACGTTCAATCGGGAGCCGCCCGGTCTGCGGGCCGGGGGCTGACCGGAGTCTCCACGTGCAGGCGGCGGGACGGAGCTCAGCCGCCCAGAGTCACTTCCCACTGGAGGGAGATGGGACCGTCTCCCTCCTCGTCTTTCACGTGAATGTCCACCCGACCGGTGCGCGCCAGTCGCTCGTCGGTGGCTCGCCCGCCGAACATCGCGAATCCGTCGACCCGTGCCGTGGCCGTGCGGCCGTCGGGCGCGGTGGCCCGGATGCGAGCGCCTTTGAGGGTCTTGATGGATGGGGCTTCGCCCGCCTGCAGGCGGAGGCGTAGAATACGGCCGGTGTGAGGGGCGTCCATGGCGTCCAGGACCAGGAACGCGACGCCCCGACCGGTAGCGTTAACCGTAGACATGGCACAAAGAGTACCCCGAAGTGCCTCTCAAAGGAAGACGGCGGCGTGCGTAACGATACGGACGGGATCTCGGATCTGGAGATGCACCCCGACGCCATGAGGGAGCTCATGGACGCGGCGGCGGCGGCCGTCATGAAGCGGATCCGGGAGCTCCCCGACGACGTGGCATGGAAGGGTGCGGCTCGAGCCGACCTGGAGCCGCTCCTCAGGGAGCCCCCTCCGGAGGAAGGGCGGCCGGCTCTGGACGTGCTGAAGCGGGCCGTGGAGGACGTGCTTCCGGTGGCTGCCCGGGTGGACCACCCCCGCTTCTTCGCCTTCGTGCCTTCGGCGGCCACCTGGCCCGGCGTCATCGCCGACTTCCTCTGTGCCGGCTTCAACACCTTCCAGGGCACCTGGCTCGGATCCGGCGGACCCAGCGCCCTGGAGCTGGTGGTCACGGACTGGTTCCGAAGCTGGGTGGGGTACCCCCGGACCGGCGGAGGCCTCTTCACCTCGGGGGGGTCGGCCGCCAGCCTGGACGCCCTCGTGGCCGCGAGGGAGCGTGCCGGCGCGCCGGACCGTCCCGCCGTGTTCATGAGCGACCAGAGCCACAGCGCCCTCGAGCGGGCGGCGCGCATCGTCGGCGTACGGCCGGCCGGAATCCGCAAGGTCGCGTCCGACGACGCGTTTCGCATCTCCACCGATGAGCTGGAGCGCGAGGTCGATCGGGCCGAGAGCGAGGGCTACGCGCCCGTGGCCGTCTGTGCCAACGGGGGGAGCACCAACACCGGGTCCGTGGATCCACTGGAGGAGTTGGCGGACTTCTGCGCAGACCGGGGCATCTGGCTGCACGTGGATGCCGCCTATGGGGGTTTTGCGGTGGTCACCGAGCGTGGGAAAGCCCTCTTCCACGGCCTGGAGCGCGCCGACTCCATCGCCCTGGATGCCCACAAGTGGTTCTTCCAGCCCTTCGAGGCCGGCTGCCTCCTGGTGCGGGACGTGCGCTCACTGGAAGCGGCTTTCAGCGTGCACCCCGAATACCTGCAGGACACGCGGCTGGGCATGGAGCACGTAAACTTCGCCGACCGAGGGCTCCAACTCAGCCGGTCTTTCCGGGCCCTGAAGGTGTGGATGTCGGTGCAGACGTTCGGCATGGCGGCGTTCCGCCGCTCCGTGGCCCGGGGCATGGAGTTGGCGGATCGCGCCGCCGCCTGGGTGGAGGCTTCGGATCTTCTGGAGCTCATGAGCCCCGCCTCCCTCGGCGTGGTGTGCTTCCGGGTGCGGCCAGGCGGCACCCGGGACGAAGCTGACCTGGAGCATCTCAACGAGGCCGTTCAGGCGCGGGTCATCGAGACCGGCACCGCCATGATGTCGTCGACGCGCCTCCGCGGACGGTACGCGCTGAGGCTGTGCATCCTCTCTCACACGACCACCTGGCCCGACGTGGAGGCGACCCTCTCCGCCATCGAGGCGTTCGGCCGGGACGCGGCCAGGGCGTGAGCGCCCGGCACACCTCGCGCGCGACCCTGCTCCTGGGAGCAGGAGCCACGGCGGTCCTCGTCCCCGTCCTGGCGCTCGCGGGGCTCCCCCTCATGGATTCGATCGCGTTGGCGGTACTCCTGGGGCTCCTGCCGGCGCTCTCGGTGGCGCAGCTCCATCTCATGGAAGGGGTGCAGATCGAGCGGATTCCCGCGTACGTCAGCTCCGCGATCACCCTCGTGGTGCTGGGTGGGGGGTGCCTTCTCGTGGGGATCCGGAAGGGTGGGCCCGCCGCCGTGGGGCTCGTATCCCTCTCGCCGGCGTCCCTCGCCGGGTGGGGAGCGGGGCTGGCCATGGCGGGCCTGGCGCTCATGCTCGCCTTCAGGCGCATGGCGACCGGCCTGGGGCTCCGGGAGGCGCGCGTCCTCCGCGAGCTGCTGCCCCGGACCTCCCGGGAACGTTGGATCTTCGGAGGACTGTCGCTGGCGGCGGGTCTGGGGGAGGAGATGGCCTACAGGGGCTACGCCCTCACCGTGTTGGCCGGCGTGGTCGGGACGGGGGTGGCGGCCGTGGTGACGTCCCTGGTCTTCGGCGTCCTCCACGCATACCAGGGAGGACTGGGGATGCTGCGGGCCTGCGCCCTTGGCGGAATCCTGGCGTGGGGGTTCCTGGCTGCCGGCAGCCTCTGGCCGGCCATGGTGGCCCACGCCCTCCTGGACGTCATGGCGGGGATCGTACTCGCGGAGCGGCTCATGGTACCTGAGGCCCGGGTCGGGGTATCGGGCTGAGAGCGAGCAATCTCACGGGGGACCAATGGACGTGGATCTTGCGCTTCTCGCCGATGCGGCCACCATCGACGCCTCGGGGAAGCTGAACATCCTGGGGATCTTCGATCGGCTGGGGACGTCGTCGTTTCCGGCACAGCACCCTCACATGGTGCTCATTCTCCGCTTCACCGCCGGCGTGAGCGAGATGGGGACCCACCAGGTGGAGATCGCCCTGAAGGATCCCAAGGGGGAGGAGGTCGTCCACATCGACGGCGAGATGCATATCGGTCCCGGTTCCAGGGCCGGGGAGCGCGTGAAGGTGCCCCAGGTGCTCAACCTGGACGGCATCGTGTTCCCCGTGGCGGGCCGGTACGCCTTCGACGTACGGGTCGACGGCGACCACCACGTCTCCGTGCCCCTCCTGGTTTCGGGCCCCGCCACCGGGGGCGCCGACGCCTGAAGGCGGGTCATCAGCCCTACGCGGCCATGGGGAGGTTTCCCACACGCGGCGTCGAGGTGCTTGCAGAAACCGGACGACCGTCCGATAGGTATGAATAGACAGGAAGAGCGCTTCACCACGCGGCACAGCGGAGACTCGCGGTGATTCTTCACTGCAACTACGAGGAGATCCGGGCCTTGAAGTCCGGCGGCCGGTCCCTGTTGGACGGGGATGCGGAGGTGTCGGCGGCTGTCCTGGCGCCACCGGAGCACCGAGCCCGGGTCGAGGCGCTGCTGCCTCGCCTGGAGGGTGACCTCTCGGTGACGACCCTCCACGAAATGGCGGGTGTGGCGCTGGCCGTGGATGCCATCCTGGCCTTCCTCCGCGCCGAGATGGATGCCGTGGTGCTTGCGACCCACGCCGCTGACGAATCTGCCGTGGCGGCCTACTTCGACTACGCCCACGTGCTCACCGTGTCGCACCGGATCCACGAGATGGCCGCCGAGATGGAGGCCCTCATCGAGCTGGTCACGGGCAGGGCCGTGGACCGCGAGACCGCGCGGACCTTCCTCTTCTCCGACTGATCCGTGGCCGCGGACCGTGTCGCAGTCCTGGAGCGGATGCTGGAGCGCCGCCCCGACGATGCCCGTCTCCGGTTCGGTCTCGCCCTCGAGTACCTCAACGCCGATCGCCTGCACGAGGGTGTGAGGGAACTGCGCGCCTACCTCGAGGCTTCGGAGGATGAAGGAAACGCGTGGGGCCGCCTGGGAGCCGCCCTGCGCACGATGGGCCGCGATGACGAGGCCCGGGAGGCGTATCTCAGGGGAATCGAGGCCGCGAGCCGCCACGGCCATCCGACCATGGCGGAGGAGTTCCAGGACGTGCTGGACGGGTGGGACCCGTGAGCAGCACGTCCTCGGAGACGGACAAGCGCGCCAGCTTCGAGGCGGAGGCGCTGCCCCACCTCGACGCGGTGTACCGCTTCGCCCTCCGGCTCACGGGCTCGCCCGACCAGGCTCAGGACCTGGTGCAGGATACGTTTCTCCGGGCCTATCGCTCGTGGGATCAATACACACCGGGGACCCAGTGCAAGAGTTGGCTCTTCACCATCTGTCGCAACGTCTTTCTCCGTCGCCGCGAGCGTGGCCAGCGGCACGACGAGATCGTGGCGGAGAACGTGGCCCGAGACGGGAGTGCGCCGGAGCCCATGAATCCGCTGTGGCTCTCCGTGGCGCATCAGGATCCCGAGGGAGAGTTCTTCGACTCCATCGTGGACGAGACGATCCTGGAGGCCATCGACCAGCTCCCGGAGGAATACCGCACCGCGGTCGTGCTGTCGGACGTCGAAGGCATGTCCTACGACGAGATCGCCGAGCTCATGGAGGTGCCGGTGGGCACCGTGAAGAGCCGGCTGTTCCGGGGACGGAGGAAGCTGCAGAAGATGCTCTACGACTACGCGGTTGAGATGGGATATCTGAGACCCGGCGCGGAGGCGACGCCGTGAAAGAGCACGACGTGATCTCGTGCGAGCAGGCGTTGAGCCTGGTCTACGAGTTTCTGGACGGCGAGCTGGACGGGGTGCCCGAGGAGCAGGTGCGTGCCCACTTCGACATGTGCCGGGAATGCTATCCCCACCTCAAGCTGGAAGCGTCCTTCCGGGCGGCGCTGCGCAAGGCGTCTCTGGGTGAGGCGCCCCCCGCCGAGCTGAAGCAGAGGCTCATGGAGGAGCTGTCGCGCGTCGAGGACGGCTTGGCCTGACGCGCCTCGGGACCCCGCCTTGCCCTCTCCAGCGCAATTGCAGAAGCTTGGTGCCGGAGCGGTCCCACCCCGTCCCAGCGCCCGTCCGGCGCGGCGCGCTGATCGCCGCTCCACGTCCGTGATGTGCTCTGCTGCTGGGCACTGAACCCCCGGAACAGCTTGCCTGGAGAAGGAATGGCCACGGCCAGGAAACGGGAGCGGATCCTGCCTCGCCTCATCGAAGAGGAGATGCGGGAGTCGTTCCTCGACTACTCGATGTCCGTCATCGTCCAGCGCGCCCTCCCCGACGTGCGGGACGGGCTCAAGCCCGTGCACCGGCGGATACTCTACGCCATGCACGAGCTCGGCCTCATGCCCGACCGTGCATACAAGAAGAGCGCGACGGTGGTGGGGGACGTGCTGGGCAAGTACCACCCCCATGGCGACTCCGCGGTCTACGATGCCCTGGTGCGCATGGTGCAGGACTTCTCCCTGCGCTATCCGCTGGTGGACGGGCAGGGCAACTTCGGCTCCATCGACGGCGACAACGCTGCGGCGTACCGCTACACCGAGGCCAGGCTCCAGTCCCTGGCGGTGGAGCTGCTGGACAACATCAAGTTGGAGACCGTGGACTTCCAGCCGAATTTCGACGACCGGCTGGAGGAGCCGCGGGTGCTTCCGGCGCGCTTCCCGAACCTCCTGGCGAACGGATCGTCGGGGATCGCCGTGGGGATGAGCACCAACGTTCCGCCCCACAACCTCCGGGAGGTGGCCGCCGGGGTGAAGCAGCTCGTGGTGGACCCGGATTGCACCGTGGACGACCTCATGCGCCACATCCCCGGGCCCGACTTCCCCACGGGTGGGTTCATCCTGGGTCGCAAGGGCATCCACGACATGTACCACGAGGGGCGCGGCCGCGTGATCATGAGGGCCCGGGTGGTGAAGGAGGCCCTTCGTGGCGGCAAGGAGCAGCTCGTGGTCACCGAGCTGCCCTATTCGGTCTCCAAGTCCAAGGTCATCGAGCAGATCGCCGACCTGGCCAAGCGCGGCAAGGTGGACGACATCTCCGACATCCGCGACGAGACCGACCGGGACGGCATCCGCCTGATCGTCGAGCTCAAGCGCGGAGCGAAGGCCGGGCGCACCCTGAAGATCCTCTTCAAGCGAACCAGTCTGCAGCAGACCTTCGGCGCCATCATGCTGGCCCTGGACCACGGCCAGCCGAGGGAGTTCAACCTGAAGGAGATGCTGGAGCGCTTCCGGGACCACCGCCTGGAGGTCATCCAGCGTCGGAGCCGGCATCAGCTGGAGAAGGCCGAAGCCGAGCGCCACGTCGTCCAGGGGCTCCTGGTGGCGCTGGAGCACATCGACGAGGTCATCAAGATCATCCGCGGGTCCCGGGATCGTGCCCAGGCCTCGGAGCGCCTGCAGGACCGCTTCGGCCTCAGCGAGGTCCAGGCCGACGCCATCCTGAACATGCGCCTGGCCAAGCTCACGGCCCTGGAGCGCTCCCAGCTCCAGGCGAGGCTCGGGGAGCTCGAGGAGCTCATCAAGGAGCTTCGGACCATCCTGGGCTCGGAGGAGCGCCAGCTCGAGGTCATGCTCGAAGAGCTGAGCGAGGTGGTGAAGGAGCACGGCGACGAGCGGCGCACCGTCATCCTGGAGGAGGGTCAGCAGGACGACGCGAAGAAGGACACGGTGGCCGCGGTGGAGGAGCAGATCGCCGACGAGGATGTGGTGGTCACGCTGAGCCACGAGGGCTTCGTCAAGCGGATCCCCATGCACCTGTACCGGCGCCGGGTTTCGTCGGGGAAGGGGCTCGCCGGAATGGAGCGCTACGAGGACGACTACCTGGAGCGCATCTTCGTGGCGCGGACCAAGGGGTGGATCCTGGCCTTCACGGAGGGGGGGCACTGCCACTTCCTGCCCGTCCTGGACGTGCCCGAGAGCGCCCGGGCGTCACGCGGCCAGTCGGTCTACGCCCTCTTGGGCTCGGCGGACAGGAAGGACCGCATCGTGGCGACCATCCCCGTGGACGACCTGGAGGCTGCCGACCGCTACCTCCTCTTCCTGTCCAGGAAGGGGATCGTGAAGCGCACCGCCCTCGCCGACTTCTCCAACCCGAGGGCGGGCGGCATCATCGCCGCCGGCGTGAAGGGCGGAGACGCGGTCATGGACGTGGCCCTCTCCGACGGACTCGCCGAGGTGATGCTCCTGTCCAGCGCAGGTCGGGCCATCCGGTTCGCCGAGGGCGAGGTTCCCGTGGTGGGTCGAACGGCCCAGGGGGTGAAGGGGATGGGGCTCAAGGGACCCGACCGGGTGGTGGGCATGCTCCTCATCCGGAGGGACGCCAACGTGCTCACCGTGAGCGAGAACGGGCAGGGCAAGCGCATGCCCGTGGGTGAGTTCCCCCTGCAGAAGCGGGGGGGCATGGGGACCCTGGTGACGCCCTCGGGGGGAACGGGCGGCCGTGTGGTGGCGGCGCTGGAGGTGCTCGAGGCCGACGAGCTCATGCTCATCACGGCCGGTGGCCGGGTGAACCGCATCGCGGCGGATGTGATTCCCCTCCAGGGGCGGCGAACCCAGGGGCGCAAGCTGGTCAAGCTCCCGGCGGGGGACCGCATCGTGGAGGTGACGCGCACCCAGGGTGGGGGCGGTGCCCCGGTGAGCGAGCCCCTGGCGGGGGACGAAGAGGGACAGCTGGACCTCCTGGGGAGCTGACGGCCGGCGCGTCCCGTCGTGGGGCCGGACCCCGTCAGCGCCGCATCATCTCTGCGGCCGGAGAGCCGCCCGAAGCCCCCGGGTCAGGACCACCGGGGGAACCGACGTGTGTCCCTCGTTCTCGAAGACCTCCGTCTTCACCGTGAGCGAGGGATAGCGTCGGCCTTCCAGCCGTGCGGCCATCTCACGCACGTTCGTCACGAAGCGGAACGGGTCCACGGCGGGGTTTCCCGCGCCCTCCTCGAGGGCGCCCACGCCCATGAAGAGGCTCGCCGCGATGTCCTGGTGGTTGTCGGCCGTCCGCTTCTCCAGGTCGAAGAGCATGGCGTCGTCCCACCAGATGGCGGGGCTCCCCGCGATGTAGTGGTCGAAGCTCCCGGGCCGGTCGAGAAGCGCGTACAAGGTGAACAGCCCTCCCAGGGAACACCCGAAGAGCGTTCCCCTGCCCTCCACGGGATAGCGCTCCGCCACGAAAGGCTTCACTTCGTCTTCGATGAACGCCAGGAACTCGGGAGCCCGGCCGGTGCGGCTCCCTTCGGGGAGCAGGGGCTCCCAGGTGGGATCGAACTGCTTTCCCATGGACTCGAACTGGGGGCTGGCCGTAGGGGTGAGGTCGCGGTTGCGGATCTCTCCCTGGACCATCGGATCCTCGGTCCCGTAGGCGATACCCACGACCAGCATGGGCGGAAGCACCGCATACAGGACGTGCATGAGGCGTGTCAGCTCCGCCGCCGTGCAGAACCAGATGTCGGCGTCGGTGACGTAGAGCACCGGATACGCTTCCCGGGGCGGCGTGCGCGGGTTCTGTGTCGGGATCGCGACCCAGAGCTCGTAGTCGGCCTCGGCATGGCGGGACGTGAGCGCATGGACCTCGGAGCGTGGCAAGCGTACGGGGCGGGACATGCGGGGTCTCCTGTGGGGGTCGTGTTCCGTCGCCGACAAGGTGACACCTCACGTAGCGTGAGGATCAAGGCCGTGCTCCGGTACCCGTGGGTGGCTGTTACAAAGGCCCTACGTAAGATGACGGATGGAAGGCCCGGCAGACGGGAGGTGAGACTTGGGCGTCGGTGGGGAATGCGGCGTCGCGACTCCCGGAAGGAGGGTTCGGCCATGGACGGAAGGAAATCGTACCTCTTGCCCAACCTCGTCATCGGTACGCGGGTGGCGCTGGCCTTCGTGGCAGTAGGGCTTCTGAGGCTGGGCTCGCCTGCGGCCACGGGGGCGGCCATAGCCCTCATCGTGGTGGCCATCGGCCTGGACGGTCTCGACGGATACCTTGCACGCAGGCTGGATCTCACCTCGGAGCTGGGGAGCGTGTTGGACATCACGGCCGACCGCATCGTGGAGCACATGTTCTGGATCGCATTCGCCGTCGTAGGGCGGGTGGGGCTCTGGGTCCCTCTGTTGATCATGACCCGGAGCTTCGTGGTGGATGCCGCCCGGGGGATGGCGCTGATCCACGGCAGGACCGCGTTCGGCTCGCGGAGCATGATGCGCTCGGCGACGAGCCGCTTCCTCACGGGGTCGCGGTTCATGCGCACGTTCTACGCTGCGGCCAAGGTGGCGGCATTCGTCCTCCTCGGAACGGTCGTCCTGGCCGTCGAGACCAACGGCGGGGGGTGGGCCCTCGGTGCCGAGGCCGTCCACGGCCTCGATCTGGCGGCCCGAGCGTCGGTATGGGTCGCCGTGACCCTGTGCGTCGTCCGGGGCGTGCCCGTGGTCTGGGATAGCCGGAGCTATATCACCGGGGCCCCGGGCCCCGGTCGGGTGGGACGTCCCGCGTGAGGCCCGCCGCGGTGTTCGACCTGGACGGGACCCTCATCGCGGGGACGTCGGCCGAGCGTCTCCTGGTGCCCTGGATGGTGCGGCGAGGGGTGATCGGGGTGCGCCAGCTCGGACGCTCCGCGCTGCGGGCCTTGACCCTTCCCTGGGCCGGGCGCACCCGGGCTCTCCGGAGCAACAAGCTCTGGCTCTCGGGCGTGCCGGTGGACGCGATGCTTTCGCGCATGGACGCCTTCCTGGACGATGCCGTGGCCCCCCGGTGGTGTGGGCCGGTACGCGCCCGCCTGGCGGAGCTGCGACGGGAGGGCCACGCCGTCTTCCTCCTGTCCGGGGCGCCCGAGTTCATCGTGCGGGCCGTGGGGGCGCGTCTGGGGGCGGAGGGGGTGGTGGGCACGGCCATGGAGGTCGTGGACGGCTGCTTCACGGGTGGGCTCGCCGGGCCGCACCGTTTCGCCGCGGCCAAGCCCGTGGCGCTGCACGAGCTGGCGGACGCGCATGGCCTGGACCTGGAGGCGTCGTGGGCGTTCGCCGACCACCCGAGCGACGCGGCCTTCCTGGAGTGCGTCGGCCATCCCGTGGCGGTAGGCTCCTCTCCCGAGCTCCTTCGCGTGGCCCGGGAGAGGGGGTGGGGCGTTGTGGGGTGTCAGGGATGAGCCGGGGCCGAAGGGACGGGAGCGCCGGCGATTCCTACCGCCGCTCCCCCAGCACCGCCGTCATGGTGATCCGCTTCCCGTCGCGCTCCACCACCACCTTCACCACGTCGCCGGGCTTCTTGTCCCTGAGCGCGTAGGTGTAGGCGTAGATGTCGCTGATGGGCTTCCCATCGAACTCGACGATGACGTCTCCGCCCTCGAGGCCCGCCTTGGCGGCGGGGCTGTCCTCTCGTACGCCGGTGAGACGAACACCGAAGTCCCGTGGCGTCATGTCGGGGATGCTCCCGAAGTAGGGGCCGTATCCCCGGGATGCTTCGCCTTCGGCGGGAGCCGCCGGCCGTTCCTGCTTCACGGGCGTCAGCGACATGGCGACCTGGGCGCCGCCGCCGGCCAGGCGGCGGGTGATGCCGGTGGCCAGCTCGGCGATGCGGTCGATGCCGTCGCCGTCGATCTTCTGCCAGTCGTCGGTGGGACGGTGGTAGTCCGCGTGCGTATTGGTGAAGAAGTGGAGCACTGGAATCCCGGCGGCGGTGAACGACGCGTGGTCCGAGGGTCCGTAGCCGTCGGGGGAGAAGGCCAGCTTCAGTGGCTTTGCCAGGGCGCTGTCGGCGCTGGTGGCCACGGTCTCCCACTCCACCGCCGTTCCCGTACCGAAGACCGTCACGGTGTTCTCCACCAGCCGGCCCACCATGTCGAGATTGAGCATGGCCTGGGCGTGGCTCAGGTCCACGGTGGGGTGGGCCACGTAGTGGGCCGAGCCCCACAAGCCCTTCTCCTCGCCGGTGAAGGCGATGAACACCACGCTTCGCGACGGCGGCATGCCCCGGGCCAGGCGGCCCGCGATGTCCAGCAGGCCGGCCACGCCGCTGGCGTTGTCGTCGGCGCCGTTGTGCACCTCGTGGACGTCCGGAGCCAGGGATCCCTCACCGCCCCATCCCAGGTGGTCGAAGTGGGCGCCGATGATGACGTACTCGTTCTTCTGGCTCGGGTCGCTGCCGGGCAACATGGCCACCACGTTGCGCGCCTCGGCGGTGGTGGGGTGTACGTCGGTCACCAGGTGCGCTTCCGCTCCGTCACGTGCCGCATCCCGCACCGCGCCGGCGGACGCGCCCGATACGACACCGACGGGGATGGAGAGGGCGTTCCGGACCTCCTCTGCCAGGGAGGGGAGCTCCATGCTGTCGGGCAGCAACACGAGAAGTCCCGCCGCATGCCGCCCGGCGGCCACCGTGGCCTTGAAGTGGGGGTCGGCGCGGAGGCCGTGGCTGCTCTGCGCATCAGGGTCGCCCCACTCCACCACCGCCACCTTTCCGGTGAGATCCGCGTGGGCGTAGGCGTCGTCGGGCTCACCGGGGCGACTCACCCCGTATCCCGCATAGACGAGCGTCCCATCGATGGTGTCGTTTGCCGAGAAGCCCAGGGGCGTCCAGTCCTTGTCCGCAAGGTAGGCCGCCCCGGCGATGCCCAGCTCGTTGTCCTGGCCCAGCGCAGCACCCTTGCGCACCTCGAAGGTCTGGAAGAAGGAGCCCTGGTCCCCAGCGGGCTCGAGACCCAGTGCGCGGAAGTGCGCGGCGATATATTCTGCGGCACAACGGGCTCCGGGGGATCCCACCTCCCGCCCTTCGAGGGCGTCGTCGGCCAGGTAACGAACGTAGGCCAGCGGGGTAGGCATGCCGGCGTTGATGTTTCCGGGTACCGGACAGGTTTGGGTCTGGCCCGCCGACGGGGTCGGCAGGGCAGCCAGGAGCGCCAGGAGGATCGGCACGGAAGCGTGCCGCCATGCGCGGAGCAACATCGTAGACCTTCCCCAAGGACAAGGTTCGTGAATCATCGATCTCTCGAGCTCGCCGTCATCCTCGCCGTGACGCTGTCGGCTTGTGCACCCCGGGAGGCGGCGGAAGACGCCTCCTCGGGCGAAGCCCAGGCCGACCAGCTCGTCCAGGAGGGCGAGGTCCACCTCAAGAACGTCCGTCAGCTCACCTTCGGTGGAGAGAACGCCGAGGCGTACTACGCGTTCGACGGGTCCAAGCTCATCTACCAGGCGAAGAAGCCCGGCATGGCGTGCGACCAGATCTTCATCATGGATCTGGCCACCGGCGACTCCCACATGGTCAGCACCGGAGAGGGCCGCACGACATGCTCGTACTTCTACCCGTCGGGTGACGAGATCCTCTATTCGTCCACCCACCTGGCCGGGGCGGCATGTCCCCCCGAGCCCGACTTCTCCATGGGCTATGTCTGGCCCATCTACAAAAGCTACGACATCTTCCGCGCCAATGTGGATGGGTCGAACCTCCGCCAGCTCACCAGCGCGGAGGGCTACGACGCCGAGGCTACCTTCAGCCCGGTGGGCGACCGCATCGTCTTCACCAGCGATCGGGACGGGGACCTGGAGCTCTACACCATGCTCCCCGACGGCTCCGATGTGCAGCGCCTGACCCACAAGGTCGGCTATGACGGGGGCGCCTTCTACTCCCCCGACGGTTCCAGGATCGTGTGGCGCGCCCACTACCCCGAGGAGGGTGAGGAGCAGGACGACTACCTCGGCCTGCTGAACCAGGGGCTCATCCGGCCCGGCGAGCTGGAGATCATGGTCATGAACGCCGACGGCTCGGACCAGCACCAGATCACGAACCTGGGCGGGGCGAGCTTCGCGCCGTATTGGCACCCGTCGGGCGAGAAGATCATCTTCAGCTCCAACTACCTGGATCCCGAGGGACGCGAGTTCGATCTCTTCATGGTGAACGTAGACGGGACCGGGCTCGAGCAGATCACCTTCTCCGAGGGATTCGACGGCTTCCCGGTCTTCAGCCCCGATGGGAAGCAGCTCGTGTTCGCGTCGAACCGGAACAACGGCGGGGAGAACCAGACGAACATCTTCCTGGCGGATTGGGTGGAGAATCCCTGACAGGAGGGCTTTTCTTCCTTCGCGGGCCGGCCCTCCACGCGCCGGTCACGGGCTCGCTCGGGACGCTTCGCGAGCGTCGCTCACCGCCGACGTCGGCGGCCGGGGCCTCTTCCTGTCCGGGTCCTCCTGTCAGGGCGTTCTTGTTGGGCGGGCCCGGCGCTTCGCGAGCGTCGCTCACCGCATACCCCGAGCGGCCGGCGACCTGCTAGCGGCTTCCGTCCTCGGAGAGCTTCCGTAGCTCGGAGTCGGGATAGAGCTCGAGGAACTGCGTCAGGATCCGGTACGTGAGTCCCCACACGATCTCGTCCACCACCTGGAAGCAGGGAAAGGTGCGGGTGCCACCGGGGAGGGGGATCTCCACTTTCCCGTGGGTCGCGGGGGCGCGCAGTCGGTCCAGGGTGACCCAGTGGACGGCGTCGATCTCCCGGCTGGCGACCCGGGCACCGGTGCCGGCGGGGACGCCGTAGACGAACGGCGCGATGGTGAGCTTGGGCAGGCGCACGCTCCCCGGGGCCACCTCGTCGAGGCGACCCAGGGCGATGCCGCCTCCCGCCAGGTCCACGCCCGTCTCCTCGCGGGTCTCCCGTACGGCCGTGTCCTGGAGCGTGGCATCGGTGGGGTCCCGCCGGCCTCCGGGGAGCGCCATGTGTCCCGACCACGGGTCACGCTCCGAGCGGGCCCGCTTGATGAGGAGGAGCTCCAGGTGCTCGTTCGCCCGGATGACGAGGCTCACCGCCGCCTGGAGGAAGTCGGGATCGGGGGGCGGTGGGTCGTCGGCGTCGGCGGCGTAGGAGGCCAGGGCTTCGCTGAGCAGCCAGAATCGGGGATCGGTCTCCAGAGGGTTCTCCGGGGTGCTCATACGCCGGTCCTCTCCGGTCCCCAGATCAGCTTGTGCAGCTGCATCTGGAAGCGCACGGGAAGGGCATCCTCCAGGATCCAGCTCGCCAGCTCCTCCAGGTCCACCTCGCTCCAGACGGGAGAGATCAGGAGGGCACGCAGGGTGCCTTCGCCTACGCGGCGATCCAGACCCCGCTCGCGGATGACATCCCGGGTCCACTCGTAGTCCGTACGATCCTTCACCACGAACTTGACCTCGTCCCGGGCCGTGAGGTGATCCAGGTTGCTCCACAGGTTCCGGTGGCTCTCCCCCGATCCGGGGCACTTGAGATCCATGATCCGGTGCGCCCGCGCGTCCAGGGGGGCCACGTCGAAGGCGCCCGATGTCTCCACCAGCACCGTGTGCCCCGTATCCAGGAGCATGCGCACCAGGTCGAAGGCGTTGGCGTGGGCCAGGGGCTCTCCTCCCGTCACCTCCACCAAGGGCGTGCCCACCGCGCGGACCCTGGCGACGATGTCGTCCAGGGTCATTCGCTCGCCGCCCTCGAAGGCGTACGCGGTGTCACACCATACGCACCGCAGCGGGCACCCCGTGAGGCGCACGAATGTGCAGGGCAGTCCCGCCCACGTGGACTCACCCTGGATCGAGTGGAAGATCTCCGTGACCCGGAGGAAGGGCTTTCGCTGAGAGGTCGGCGGGGAGGCGCCTGGAGCCAAGGTCAGGAGCTCCTCCCGTCCCGCCCCCCGGGCCACAGGAACCCCAGGGGGCTCTCCTTCACCACGCTGCCTGCCATGAAGAGCATGTTGGCGGGCCGTTCGGCCAGGCGGCGCATGAGGTAGGGGTACCAGTGGGAGCCGAACGGGATGTAGACGCGCACGTTGAAGCCGTCGCCCACCAGTCCCTGTTGGAGGTCGCGGCGCACCCCGTAGAGCATCTGGAACTCGAAATCGGCCTTGGGGATGCCCTCCTTCTGATGGAAGGAGACGGCGGCGTCGATCATGGCCTCGTCGTGGGTGGCGATGGCCGGGTAGTTCCCGTGGGCCAGGAGCATCCGGGTGAGCTCCACGTAGCTCCGGTCCACGTCTGCCCTGTTCTTGAAGGCCACCTCCGGGGGCTCGTTGTAGGCGCCTTTGCAAAGGCGGACCCGGGCCCCCAGCTCGTTCATGCGGGCCACGTCGCCGGCGCTCCGCTTGAGGTAGGATTGGAGCACCACGCCGATGTTTCGCCAGCCCTCGGCCCACAGCTTCTCGAAGGCGTCCAGGGTAGGCTGGGTGTACTCCGACGACTCCATGTCGAAGCGGATGAAGCCGTCCTCGGCTCCTCGGGCGCGCTCGAGGATGGGCGTCAGATTCTCGGCCAGGAACGCCTCGGAGATATCCTGGCCCAGGGACGTGAACTTCATGGAGACGTTGGGCTCCAGGCCTTCCGCCTCGAGGCGTTCCAGCATCTGGCGGTAGGCGTCGGCGGCCAGGCGGGCGTTGGCCTCGTCGTGGACCGATTCGCCCAGGAAGTTGCTGGTGGCGGTGAGGCCGTCGGCGTTGGCGCGACGAATGGCGCCGATGAGATCGCCGAGGCTGTCCCCTGGCACGAAACGGCGGCTCAGGCCCCGGAGCGGTGTCTTGGTCACAACGGCCTTGGCGGCCCTGGAATGGCTCAGGAAGATCAGGCCCTCTCGAAGCATGGATCCTTCAGAAGTTGATGTCGCGTTTGGCCAACGCATCCTCCAGGATGTGCTGGACCTCGAGGAGGGTCAGTGCGCCCAGTCGCGCCCGGGCGTCCCGCTCGCTTCGACACTCGGCGAGCGTGGCGCTCTCCACATGCCCGATGATGCCCACGCCGGTCTGGGCCCAGCGTGGAAATACCAGATAGCCCTGGTACGGGGCACGGAGGTCGGCGGTGCGCTCCACCTCCATGGAGACGGTGTAGGGGTGACCGTCGGACCCCTCGAACGCCGGAGGCCGGTCGTGGACCTCCAGGTACCCGCCCAGGGTGCCGTCCTGGGGAGGCGCAGCGTCGGGCGAGGTCTCGGGTGCCGGGTCGGTTCCGCTCATCGAATCCGTTCGAAGGCAATGACAGCGGCCGCCGCCGGGCGGCGTATCAAGATAGCGCGAGTCCCGCAGAGGGCGCAGGGCCGCCTGGAGGGTGAGGCCCGCGTGGCGGTGGTGGGGCGCAGGCCTGCACCCGGTTGTGGCCCGGGGGTGCGGGTGGGTACCCTTCAAGGCTGGCCCCCATGGAGTTCGACACGATGTCTCAAGAGATGCGCGCAGCGATCTTCTCCGAATTCGGCGGTCCCGAGGTCGTCGGCCTTCAGACCGTACCGGTTCCCGAGCCCGGCCCAGGACAGGTCCGCCTCGCCGTCGAGGCGGCATCGATGAACCACCTGGACCTCTGGGTCCGACGGGGACTTCCCATCGAGACCCCCATGCCCCACATCGGAGGGTCCGACATCGCCGGTGTCGTGGACGCTCTGGGTCCCGGCGTGACCGGGGTACCCGAAGGAGCACGCGTCGTGGTGGATCCTTCTCTGGACTACGACTGGTACGACGGCGAAGAGCAGGGTCCTGGATTCGAGCGCCGGCCTCTCCGGCTCCTCGGGGAGCACTCCCAGGGCGGCTTCGCCGAATACGCCGTCGTGCCGGCCGCCAATCTTCTGGCCATTCCGGACGGCTTCTCTTCCGAGGAGGCGGCCGCCGCGGGCCTGGTGTTCGTCACGGCGTGGCGAGGGCTCATGAGCCGCGCCCGGCTTCAGGCAGGGGAGCGTGTCCTCATCACGGGCGCGTCGGGTGGGGTCTCCACGGCGGCCATCCAGATCGCCAAGATGGCCGGTGCCAAGGTGTACGCCCTCACGTCCGGTCCGGACAACGTCCGCCGGGTCACCGAGCTCGGTGCCGACGTGGTCTACGACCGGAGGCGGGTGGACGACTTCTCCCGGGAGCTGTGGTACGACACGGGCAAGAAGGGCGTCCATGTGGTCTTCGACGCCGTGGGTGAGGCGATCTGGCCCCAGTGCCTCAAGGCCCTGGGCGTCGGTGGGCGCCTGGTCACCTACGGCGCCACAACCGGGGCCCGGGGGAGCACGGAGATCCGCGTGGTGTTCTGGAAGCAGCTCTCCATTCTCGGGAGCACCATGGGCACGCCCACGGAATACAGGCGGGTCATGGGGCACGTCTTCGAAGGCCGGCTCAAGCCCATCATCCACGAAGTGATCCCTCTGGATCAGGCGCGCAGGGCCCACGAGCTGCTGGAGTCGGGCGACGTCTTCGGGAAGCTGGTGCTGGTGCCGTGAGGTGGGACGGAGGGATGACCCGTCGGGACAGCAGCAGGCCCCCCGGGTGGGAAGATGACCCCGGCCGTGGGGCGGCCCCATGGACCTGAGGGAAGCCCAGCGGCGGGTCGACGCGTGGATCTCCCAGTTCGAGGAGGGCTACTGGCCGCCCCTTTCCAACCTGGCGCGCCTCACCGAGGAGGTGGGAGAGCTGGCCCGGCTCATGAATCACCGCTTCGGCCACAAGCCCAAGAAGGCCGGGGAGGCGGAGCAGGAGCTGGCCCTGGAGCTCGCCGACGTGCTGTTCGTTCTCCTTGTCATTGCGAACGAGCAGGGCATCGACCTGGGAGAGGCGCTGGAGCGCACGCTCGAAAAGTACCGGACGCGTGACGCCGACCGCTGGACGCGGAAAGACGCTCCGGCGCAGGACACCGCTACGACTCCCGACTGATCCCGGCTCCGGGGCGCCGGGCGATCCCCGGGACCGGGCGGCGCCTGACGCTCAGCGTCCCGACACCGCGCCGTAGCGGAGGAGGGTCGAGGCCACCGTGCCGTCGGCGCCGATCACGACCTGGTACAGTCGGTCGAACTCGTAGCTTTCGTTGATGGGCTCACCCGGATCTCCACCCAGGAGACCCACAAGCTCCGGGGTGGTGTTGCTGTGTCCCGCCACGACGAAGCGGCCGGGGGTGTGCTTCAGGCGGTCGGCCAGGCCGGGCAGGTTCCGAGGGTCGTAGGTCTTCACCGTGAGCCCGAGGGCGTCGGCAAGGGGCGTCACCGTCTGCCGGGTCCGGTGGAAGTCGGTGCTGAGGATCTCGGTGATGCCCGCCTGCTCGAGAACGTGACGCAGGGCGAGGGCGCGCGTCTGTCCGGCCAGGTTGAGCTCGGGATCCCGGCTGGCTCCGGCGCCCATGGCGGCCATGGTGGGCTCGGCGTGCCGGACGAGGTAGACGACCGTCTGGGCGCCGCCATCCGCGGGCGCCACGAGGGCCAGGACCGCGGCGGCAAGCAGCGCGATCAGGTGCGGGTATCCGCCAGGGCGTCGACGCATCGGTCCACCTCCTCTTCGGTGTTGTAGAAATGGGGGCTGATGCGCACGTGCCCCGGTCGATGATCCACGATGATGCCCTTCTCCGCCAGCCGGCGCACGGCACCCGCGGGATCGGGGTGGCGCACCATGACGATGGCGGAGCGGTGGTCCTGTTCCGGAAGCCGCAGCGCGAACCCCGCTTCCTGGCAGCGGGAGACGAGATGGGCCGTGAGGTGACCGTTGCGCTCCACGATGGCGTCGATGCCCACCTCGTCCACGATCTCTTGTCCGCCCAGGGCCGTGTGGACCGTGGGCAGCGCCGGCGTGCCCATTTCGAACCGGCGGGCATCGCTCCGGTAGGTGAAGCCGGTGAGGTCGAATTCGAACTGCCGCTCGGCGGCGAACCAGCTCGTGATCCGGGGTCGGAGCTCGGGCAGCCGGTCACCCCGGACGTAGAGGTAGGCCAGACCCGGGCCTCCCAGAAGCCACTTCAGGGGGCCCGCCGTGTAGAAGTCCACGTCCGTGGCAGCCAGGTCCAGCGGCACCTGCCCGGCCCCCTGGTAGCCGTCGATGAGACACCAGGCGCCGGCCTGGTGGGCGATCTCGGCGAGCTTTCCCACGTCCTGGACGTATCCCGTGGTGAAGAAGACGTGGCTCGTGGCGACGAAGAGCGTTCGCTCGTCCACCGCCTCGGCGAACTGCTCCGGGTCCACGCGGATTCCGTCGGGACTCTCCAGCACCACCAGCTCCATCTCCGGCTTCACCATCCATTGGTAGGCCAGCGTGGGGAAGTCGAGCTCGGTGCAGACGACGCGGCTGCGGGCACCGGGCCGCACGGATTCGGCGACGACCGAGAGGGCCACCGACGTGGACGGAAGGAGGGCCGTCTCCTCCGGCCTCGAGCCCCAGAACGCCGCCACCTTTCCGCGCAGCTCCTCGATTCGTCCGAGCCAGTGCTCATACCATGCGGACGCGCCCATGTCGTGCCACCGCTCCCTGAAGTCGTCCAGGTATGCCTCCGAGCGACGGGACAGGGCACCGAGCGAGCAGGAGTTGAGATAGGTCCTTCGCGCGAGGATGGGGAACTCGGCGCGGAGCTCGTCGAGTCGGGCGGGTTCAATCATCGGTCAGGGCCCTCCGGACGATGGAGAGGAGGTCCTTTGCCTCCCACGGCTTGGGAAGGAACGGGCGGGCCTCTGCGTCGGCCGAAAGCTCCTCGCGCAGCTCGGCGTAGCCGCTGGTGAGGACGAAGGGGATGTTCAAGCCTTCCGTCCGCATGGACTCCGCCAGCGCGGGTCCGCCCATCCGCGGCATGACGACGTCGGACAGGACCAGGTCGACGTCGCTCCCCTGGCGCCGGAGGATCTCCAGCGCCTCCTCGCCATCGGCGGCGGTGAGCACCCGGTACCCCGATCGCTCGAGGACCCGGGTTGCTGCGCGGCGCAGGGCCGATTGGTCCTCGACGATCAGAAGGGTGCGGGACAAAGGGTCGTGGGCGTCGGACTCCGGCCGAACGGGCGGAGTCTCGACCTCCCCGGCCCTCTCCTTCCACGCATCCGTCGCCGGGAGCCAGATGGAGACGCGGGTCCCGATGCCCACCTTGGAGGCGATGTCGACGAACCCGCCCTGCTGTCGGGCCAGACCGTAGGTCATGGAAAGCCCGAGACCTGTGCCCTTCCCTTCGGGCTTGGTGGTGAAGAAGGGCTCGAACACCCGGCTCACGTGCTCCTCGTCCATGCCGCTCCCCGTGTCTTCCACGACGACGGCGACATAGCACCCGGGCTCCAGCCCTTCGTGACCGTTGAGGCCATCTACGTCCTTGTCTTCGGCGTACACCCGGATCGTGAGCACCCCGCCGTCGGGCATGGCGTCCCGGGCGTTGGTGACCAGGTTCGCCACCATCTGCTCCACGGTCCCGGCGTCGGCCAGGACCCGGGGAAGGTCCGGTGCCTTGAAGACCCGCACATCGATGCTCTCGGGGATGAGGCGGCTGATGAGCGAGGAAATCTCGTCGACCAGCATCTCTACGCTGACCGGCTGGATGTCGAGGTGCGCCCTGCGGCTGAACCCCAGGAGCTGGCGTACCATGCGCGCCGCCCTCTGGGTGGACATGTGGATGTCCGCCGCCTGCTCTCTCAGTTCCCGGAGCTCGTTGGGAAGCCCGTCCAGGAGAAGAGACGTGTTTGCGCCGATGACCGAGAGGATGTTGTTGAGGTCGTGGGCGACCCCGCTGGTGAACCGCCCCACGGCCTCCAGCTTCTGCGACTGGCGCAGCTCCTCCTCCAGTTGGCGCTCCCGCGTCACGTCCCGCGCGGCCACCACCAGGTTGGCGATGCGGCCGCGGTCGTCGAGTACCGGCGTGATGACCGCCTCCTGGATGTAGTGGGAGCCGTTCTTGCGGCGGTTCACGAAGCTCCCCGTCCAGGTTCTTCCCGCCAGCACCGTCTCCCACAGCTCGCTGTAGAACGCGTCGGGCTGCAGCCCGCTCTTCAGGATGCGCGGGTTTTGCCCGAGGATCTCCGACCGGTCGTACCCCGTGGTCCGCTCGAAGGCCGGGTTCACGTATTCGATGGTGCCGTCGGGATCCGTTATGACGACCAGCTCCGCCGATTGCTCGATGGCCCGCTGCAGCTGGAGCCGCTCCAGCTCGGCGGCCTTCCGCTCGGTGACGTCGCGGGATACGACGACCAGCGCGTCCACCGCCGCATCGTCGAGGAGGTTGCTGACGTTCGTCTCCAACCATCGGTAGCCACCTTGGGCGGAGCGGATCCGCAGCTCGATGCGCACGGGGCGCGACGCGTCGGCGGCCGCTGCCTCGAACGCTGCCGTGGCGGAGGGAAGATCGTCGGGATGCACGCGGTCCGTCACCGAACGTCCCGCGAAGTCCTCAGGTCGAAGGCCCAGGACCCGTTCGACTGACGGACTGACGTATTCGAGCGAGCCGTCCTCGCCGACGAGCGCGATGATGTCCCACCCCGCCTCCACGACCCTTCGGAAGCGACGCTCGCTCGAGGCGACCCGGCCGTCGGCTGTGATCCGGTCGCTCACGTCCTGGAAGGACACCACGAAGTAACCTGGGGCTGGCGCGTACGCGTGGATGGCGAAATGCCGGTCCAGGTCCCGGGAGTAGCGTTCCGTGGTCAGCGGCTCGCCCGTGACGGCGACGCGGCCGTAGTCGCGCAGGAATCGACCTTCCTCGACGGATGGTAGGACCTCCGAGGCCCTCCGTCCGACGACCTCGTTCTTGCGGAGGCCCGTCAGGCGCTCGAAGGCCGGGTTCACGTCCAGGAAGACGGAATCCACCGGGCGGCCCACCTCGTTCACGATGATCTTGTGGATGGCCAGGCCGTTGGTGGAGTGCTGGAAGAGCTGACGATACCAGCTCCGACTGTTCGGGTGCAGAAACGTCGTCAGGCGCCAGAGGAGGCGCCGGGAGGCGGCAGGAAGAAGGCCGATCAGCGTGGCGGCCAGGCTCTGGGACGTGGGCTCGACGATGGATCTCCCGGGTCACCCCCGACGGCGGGTCGGGGATTCGGTTGAAGTGGCCCACCGGCAACGCGGTGGACATGGTCGGAGACAGCCAATCTTCGCCGCATCGCCCCGAGCCGGGCAAGGTGGGCAGCGACCGGGCCATCGCAGTACGCGGACGACGAAGATGGTTGCGAAAACAGATGTCCGGGTGAAGACGTGAAAGGGGGAGGCTGCACGGGCACGGCATCCGATCATTGGGTTGCCGTGTCCGTCAGTCTCCCCGGGCTCCTCTGGAGTGGGTGGTGGCGTGTGGGTGTCTCCCCCAGGACACCACTGTGCAGGTCCGGGGGAGTCCTCGTCAGCTCGTGGACATCCAGTCGGAGCCGGAATCTGAACCTGTCCCGCATCCTCCGGGTTCTCCGGACGGTTCCCGCTCTCGTGTGGGCCCTCGGGTCCGCCGCGAGCGTGGCGCTCGCGGTGGTCGTCGACACGGCCGGGTCTCACCCGGACGTGATCGATCCGTCGCGCCCCACGCTTCTGGCCGACGAGGCAGTGACCGTGACCGCGCCGGCCTCGCTCATGACCACGCCCGTGCGGATCCCCGTCGGCCGCTTGACCGCCCTCCTCGAGGACGCCGTCCCCATGGAGTACGGGAGTCTCGATCGGCGGGAGGACCTGCCCGGCCACGACCGGACGGATCTGGCCTTCCAGCTCCGGCGCAGCCCATTCAGGGCCTCCCTGGATGGGAGCACGGCCACGGTGCATACCACGGTGCAGTACAAGGTGCGCGTCTTCTACAACCCGCCGCTCCTTCCCGAGATGAGCGGCTCGTGCGGGACGGGCGAGGGGGAGGCGCCCCCCCGCCTTGCAGTCACGCTCCGCGCTCCGGTGGCCCTCGATCGGCGCTGGCGCCTGCGGACCCATGCCGAGGTGGTCTCCATCACGCCTGCTTCGGACGAAGCCCGCGACCGGTGCACCATGACCTTTCTCGGGGTGGACGTGACCCACCGCATCGTGGACGCTGCGAGGGACTTTCTGGAGGGCCACGTGGACGATGTGGACACCCTGGCGGCGACGGCCGACGTGCGCTCGTCGTTCGACGGGTGGTGGCGGACGCTGCAGCAGCCCATCCACCTCACCGACTCCCTGTGGCTGTCCCTCCGGCCGGAGGCGATCCGGAGGGGACGGGCCCGAGGCGTCGGGGACTCGGTGCAGATCCTCCTCGCCCTTCAGGCCCGGCCGGCGATCTCGTATGGCCCGCGGCCGAGCATCCCGGGTCGTGCCCTTCCTCCTCTCGACTCCGGGAGCGTCTCCGACGGTCTGGACCTGAGGGTGGAGGCACGGGCGGAGTACGGTCCCGCCAGCGACTTCCTCCAGCAGGAGCTGGGCGGACGGGTCCTGGAACACCAAGGGAGGCGATTCACGCTGGACTCGATGGCGGTGTTCGGGATCGGGGCGGGCCGACTGGCCCTGGAGATCCACGTCTCCGGCGACGTCACCGGTCGCCTCTACCTCGTGGGCACGCCCCACATCGATCCGGGCACTGGCCGCATCTCGGTGCCGGATCTGGACTTCGACCTGGCCACCCGGGACATGGTGCTTGCCGCCGCTGCGTGGATGAAGGCGGACGAGCTCCGGGATCTGCTCCGTCGCAAGGCCAGCTGGCCCGCGGCGCCGGCCGTGGCGTTCCTGAGCAGCTGGCTCGACAAGGGCCTGAACCGGCACCTGTCCGACGACCTTCGTGTTCGAGGTCAGGTGGATACGCTGCGAATCGTGGGCGTGCGGGCGCTTCGGGATGCGCTGCTCATCCAGGTGGCCGCTCGGGGCAGTGCCGAGATCTTCATCGCCGGGGAGCGATGAGAGGGTCCCGCCTCCTCAGGGCCGGTGCGTCCGCACCCACTCCATGACGGGATCGGCGACGCGCTCCTTGAAGGGGAACGCCGCCAGCCACTGCCACGCGTCCAACGGCGTGGCCCGGACCACGCCCACGGAAAGAAGGACGACGTACCAGACCAGGAACGTCCACGCCAGCTCACCGGCGAGGGCCATGGGCCGCGGCGTCTCCTCATCCTTCGACGACTTGACCCGTTCCTCCCGCGCCGGATCTCCGGTGATCATCTCGGCGGTCACCTTGAACCCGCGCCAGTAGAAGCTCGTGGCGCTGCGGAGCTTCCGGGCTGCTTCCCGGGGCTTCCGGTCACTCAGCATGGACGGAACCAGCACGGCGGAGTACGTAAGGATCCTGCGGAGCACCAGCGGGATCCAGAATACGGCACCGACGAGGGCCCAGACGGCGAGACAGATCGTGAGGATCACCCAGCCGAGCACCTTCACGGCCCGCCCGTCGCGGCCCGCCGCCGCCTCTTCGTCGCCGGCGGTGGGTGAGGTCGTGGTGTAGCGGAGTACCTGGCTCGCCTCGTTCATCTCGAATCTCCCCGTTTGGACTGTACGTCGGCGGCTCTGCTGCAAGCGCCAGGCCACGCGCTTGGGCGGTCCGACCTGTCGCCGCCGCGTCGCTCCGGGAGCACGAGAGGCCGACACCCCCTGCCGGGGTGGGGACCGGGTGGCACGGAGGTTGCCCGGATCGACGTGCCCCCCCCTGGGACCCTCGAGAACGCCTGCCCGGCGAGAGGGCATGGGGGAGGTCGACATCTGATGGATTCCACCGTCCGCAAGGTGCTGCGCACCATCGCGGTGCTCGTGATCTGGCTGCCGGTCGGTTGTCATAACGACGGCGTCCAGCCCGACGGCCCTGCGCCCACCCTGACTTCCCTGTCCCCGGCAGAGGGCACCGTGGGCACCGAAGTGCATATCGTCGGAAACGATTTCCGGTCCGGCGCTTCGGTCAGCGTGGGTGGGACGCCCGCGACATCCGTCGACGTAGCCAGCTCGACCGACCTCTACGCGTTCGTGCCCGACGGTGTGGTGGCGGGGACTCCATACGATGTTGAGGTCCACAACACGGACGGGACCAGCGCCACGCTGCCCGCGGCATTCACGGCGATAGCCCCGGACCTCCGATTCGTGAACAGCGCCACCAAGCCCTCGGGAAACTCCGGGAGCACCGTCATCCTCGAGGGTGACGCCTTCGGCGATCTGCAGGGCGACGGGCAGGTGCTCTTCTCCGACGGTGTCGGAGGCACCATCGCGGCCACCATCGCTTCGCCGGGGGACTGGACCAACACCTTCATCGTCACCACCGTGCCCAGCGCCGCTCAGGACGGTCCCGTGACCGTGACGACGGCGACCGGCACCAGCGAGAGCCTCCCCTTCAAGGTGACGCAGAACGCGGCGTTCAGCCCGTCGACGATCTTCTGGACCGAAACGACCTCGATGCCCGAGGCGCTCAGCGGCCACAGCGCCCTCTATGTGCCCATCGAAGACCCGACGGGCGCTACGATTCCCAGGGTCTACGTGGTGGGCGGGCGACGCCTGAACGGAGAGCTCTCGGCCCAGGTCCACCACGCCGTGATCCAGGAAGCGGGAGGGCTGGACACCTGGGTGAGCGCGACGGGGCTCGATGCTCCGCGCGCGTACGCTTCGGTGGTGGCGGCGACACCGTTCAACTCCAAGGTGCCCGGCGCGGGACGGCTGTTCATCATCGGCGGGATCGACGACACCGGTGCGCCGACGACCTCGGTGCTGTCGGCCGAGTTGGATTCCGTGGGCAATGTGGCGGCGCCCGTGGCCGCCACGCCGCTCCCCGTGCCCCTCCACTCCATGGGTGCCGTGGTGTTCCGCAGCCACATCTACGTGGCGGGCGGAGCCACCACCGGAGACGCACCCGTGGCCACCGTGTACCGGGCGGCCATCGACACGCTGGGTGCCCTGGGCGAGTGGGTCGAGCTGGAGAGCCTGCCCAGCCCCAGGGCGTCCCACGGCTTCCAGACCTTCGGCGGCTTCCTCTACGCCGTAGGTGGTGATGGCGACGCGGTCGCGCCGGACGACGGTGCCACCACGCAGCCAGGCCGGCTCGACCAGATCGCCTACGCCAAGATCAACCTGCGCACCGGAGATCTGTCGGGGTCTTGGTCCATCAACGCCGCGAGCCTGGGGAAGGTGCGGAGCAAGCACTCGGCTCTGGCCGCCGGCGGCAACATGTTCGTCTCCGCCGGGCTGTATTCCGCGGCCCAGCAGGGCTCGAGCGAAAACACCTACGCCCAGATCAACTCGGATGGGACGGTGGGATCGTTCGGTGGCGCCACCGGATCCAACACGCTTCAGTCCGTGGGTGCAGGCAACCTGTTCAACCACGCGGCCATCGTGTACGTGGATGGGGCCGGGCAGGCCCACGTGATGATCCTGGGCGGAGACAGCGTAAACGCTCCGGGAACGCGCTCGGCGAAGGTCTTCTACTACTGATCTTGGATCTTGCGGGCGTTTCACACGGCGGCATACCCTCTGGCATGTCCCGACGGGTCCGTGCATCGATGCGCCCTGCCGGCGCGACGACCGTGCTGCTGCTCCTGGCAGGCGCGGCGGGTGCACCGACGTGTGTCCTTGCGCAGGCAGCGAAGCAGAACCGGGTGGAGGTCCAGGCCGGTCCCCTTTCCCATTCGCTGCTCGGCACCGTCGGGGGAACGCTCCCCAATCTGGGCGCGAACGGCTATGACGTCGCAGCACGCGTCGAGGGAGAGTCTTCCACGCTGCTGGGCGTATCGGCCGGCCTGCGCCTGAAGCCGTCTTTGACGCTCCGTGCACGGGTCGCGCGGACGACCACGGCCTTGCGTCTGGTCGTCGATGCGACCCCCGTCGGGGGTGCGGGAGCCCAGCGCTACACGTTCGACGGGTTGGGCGATGTAGGAATCTGGCTCATGGATGTGGACCTGGCCTGGGCCTTCTGGCGGAGCGACGGGCTGCTCGTCCCCTACGTCTTCGGCGGAATCGGCGCGAGCCGATGGACCCTGTCGGGGCTCGAGGATCTGGGCGCCCTCCCGCCGCTGCTGGAAAGTCCCTTGAGCCTGAGCCCGATCACCGCGTTCCTCCCGGGCGCCGTGGCCGGTGTCGGGGTGGAGATTGCGGTGCTGGGGCCCGTGCGTCTCGGGATCGAGGTCGCCGATCACGTGAGTGGAGACCCTATCTCCGATGACGACTTCCGGATCGGGACCAACTTCGTCGGGTTCGGCCGCGCGAAGGACCTGGTCCACAACTTCTCCATGACCGCAGCGGCACGCATCGCTTTCGGAACAGCCGGCTCAGAGCGGCGATCCTCTCCTGGACCGACATGAGCCCGTGGACGGGCCTCATGCGCAGCCGCGACCTGCGGCGTGGGCGGTGTCGCGCCTGCGGCTCGCCAGGACGGTCCGGAATCGACATTGTTGTGGACCCTCGAAGAAGACAGCGAGCTGGCTTGGAGGCGACCCGGCGCCTTCAAGCCATCGGATGGGAGCCATCACTCGATGACGCCGTCGGCCGACGCACCAGAGCCCACGACCAGGGGCAGCGGGCCCGGAGAGACTCCGGCCGCCCGGATCCTGCACGCCCTCTCGGTCGTGAGCGTGTTCACCGTCGGGATCGTCCTGTCGGGGTGGCTTGCCCGGGAGCTCGCCGAGATGAACCTCGTGTACCTGTTCCTCGTTCCGGCGTACGTGACCGTCGTGCTGACCCACGAGGCCGGTCACGCCGTGGCCGGGTTGGCGATGAGCTTCAGGGTGGCCTTCCTGTACATGGGGCCCCTGCGGGTGGAGTGGCCCAAGGGGAGGCGGCCCATGAGGGTCGAGCTGAATCACCGGCTCAGCCTCTGGGGTGGCGCCGTGGTGGTTCTCCCGCGGTCGTATCCTCCCGGTGACGAGCTGGGACCGTTCCGCATACGCATGGCCACGATGTTCGCGGCCGGCCCGGGCGCGAGCGTCTTCGGGGGCCTGATCGCGCTCGGCCTCTCTCTCCGGTTCCCGTCGCTCCAGGTCGGCAGCTTCGACAGTCCCATTTCGTGGCTGCAGCTGCTCGCGCTCATGTCCATCCTCATCGGCCTCGCACAGTTGGTTCCCATCCGGTTCGGCGACCAACGGAGCGACGGACTGCGGGTGCTGCGCCTGCTCCACGCACGTCCGGGCACCAACAACGCGCTCCTGGACGCCATGATCGTCGCCAATGCGGACGGCGTTCGTCCGCGCGACTGGCCCCTCCCGGCGCCCCGGACGTTCGACGAGATCACCGACTTGCCCACCCTGGTCCTGATCTACTATGCGCTGCTGGATCGCGGCCGCCCCGACGAGGCCTGGAGGGTCCTCAACCTGCCCAGCGAGCACGGGAAGGGAAGGAGCGACAGGACCTGGCGGGTGGTGCGGGACCTGGAGCGTACCTACCTCCGCACCGTCTATCTCAACGGGGACGGCTCGGAGATCCCCGAGGCGGACCTTCCCACGAGACATCCCCGGGTGTCCGCCTTGAGTCTCGTGCGGGCGCGTGCAGCCCAGATGGTCGCACGCGGGAACACGATGGAGGCCGTCCGGTGCGCCGATGCCGTCCGCCACTGGCGAACGGTCCCCTATACCTCCGGCCTGACTCAGTTCAACCTCTCCGAGCTCGACAGGATCCTCGCGTCCGCGGAGGATCCGACCGCCCCACGGTCCTGACCTCCCCCGCCGGCGCCCGCACTCTGCGGGAACGCTCCGCGCGCCGGCACCGTCACGTGCCCGGCTGTGGCCGTGCGCTTCACGGCTGCAGCCGCCACCCCTTGCGCACGTCGCTCGACCCCGCCACCGGAAAGCGGACCGGAAAGGAGTGCTTGCGATGAGAAAGAAGGTCTGGAACAGGGGTCCCCCGGCGCGTTAAGCGAGCGTTGTCCGAGCGTCATCTGCGTGCTCAAGTTGTTGTTAATACATGACTTGAGGCCCATGACCACCCACTCCCCCTCATGTGGTATGTCCGTTGCCCCAGGGATAGGCTCACAGCTTCACGTCAGGCGCCGCACGGCGTGGCGGCCTGAACCACAACCCATGGCCTGCGCGCCGATGCGGTAGGCCCCAGTGTCACGTAAGGGGGGATGACACGATGATGGACCTCATGCAGCGTTTCTGGAATGACGAGTCGGGGCAGGGGCTCACCGAGTACGCCCTCGTTCTCGCGCTCGTCTCGATCGGCCTCATTGCGGTGCTGGTGCTCTTCCGCGATGCGATCGGAAAGGTCTTCAGCCGCGTCGTGGACGTGCTGGACAGCGCGCCCGAAGGCGGCTACGCGCCCTGACCTGGGGCGTACAGGCTGCGCGTGAGTGCCCGGGGGCGTTTCGGCGCCCCCGGCTCTCTGCCTGGACCTTTCGTCGCCTCTGAAGGTCCGCCTGGGAATCCCATGAATATCGTCCTGGCTTTCGTGCTCTCGCTGGCCGTGGTCTGCGACCTCCGCGAGCGACGCATCCCCAACGCCCTCACGCTGGGCGGGGCGGTTGCCGCGCTCACGCTGCGATTGCTGATCGATCCGGCGCTCGTCCTGAACGGGCTGATGGGGGCGGCGGTGGGGTCGGTCGTGGCAGTCACGCTGTTCGCGATCGGCGCGTTCGGCGCGGGAGACGGGAAGCTCCTGATCGCGGTCGGGGCCTTCCTCGGCCTTCAGGGCCTGCCAACAGCGCTTCTGGCAACGGGAGCCGTCGGAGGGATCATGACGCTCATCGTATCATGGCAGAGGGGTGTCTTCATTCCCCTCCTCATCCGGGTCAAGGACCTGGCGCTGTGGTGCATCACGCTGGGTCGCGCCGGGACACGCTGGAGCCTGTCCGACGGCGCGGCCATCACGATGCCCTATGGGCCGGCCATTGCCGTAGGTGCCACCCTCGCCTGGGCCATCCGGCCCGTCCTGCCATGATGGCCGGCAAGAAGGTGCGGCGCCGCCGCAGGTCGTGGCACCGGGACCGCTCCGGCCAGGCCATGGTCGAGTTCGCCCTTGTCACTCCGCTGCTGCTCATCCTGATCCTGGCGGTGGTGGACTTCTCGCGTGCCTGGTATGCACACCAGGTGATCACGAACACCGCCCGGGAGGCCCTTCGGGCCGCGGTGGTGGACAATCCGGCCTACACGCAGGAGGCGATGAAAGCTCAGATCAACGACCAGCTCAAGGTCGCGTCACTCGACCCGTCCCGGGCTGGCATCTCCTTCGACGGTTGGCGGTCCGGTACCGGGAATCCGGCGACCATCGAGCTCACATATCGCTTCGATTTCGACATCCTCGGACCGCTGATGGAATGGGCAGCCGGTGACCGCACCGTGACCCTCCACAGCCGGTTCATCATGCGCAACGAATAGCCCCAGCCCACACCGACCCATGAAGAACAAACGAGTTTTGCTCACGTTGGCTGGTGCCCTCGGATCCGGCCTCCTGGCAGGATACCTCGCGCTGACCTATGTGAGCGTCGATACACCGTCGCTGGTCGCAGCCGAGCCCAAGGGGACCCAGGTCGTGGTGGCCTCTCGGGACCTTTCCGTCGGGCACATCGTCACCCGGGAGGACGTGGAGATCGTCGACTGGCCGTCGAAGAACGTGCCCGACGGCTTCTACATGCAGCCCGGTGAGGTCCTCGGGAAGGGCGTGATGTTCGCAATGCACCGGAACGAGCCCCTCCTGGCGGCCAAGCTGGCCGACAAGAGTGCGGGCGGGGGGCTGCCGCTCACCATCCCGGAGGGCAAGCGCGCCGTGAGCGTCGAGGTCGACGAGGTCGTCGGCGTGGCCGGGTTCGTCCTGCCGGGAACACGGGTTGACGTGCTCGCCACGGTCATGCCCAACGCCAACCGCAGCGAGACCACGACCCGGATCATCCTTCAGAACATCCCGGTCCTCACCGCCGACCAATCCTATCAACAGGATCCCAACGAGGATCCGAAGGTCGTGACGGTGGTCACGCTCCTGGTGACGCCTCCCGAAGCCGAGTCGCTCACCCTCGCCTCGACGGAAGGCAAGATCCAACTCGCGCTCCGGAACATGCTGGACATCGACTCCGTCTCCACGGGCGGGATGCGCATCGCGGGCCTGGTGCAGAACGCCACCCGGCGCCCCACCACGAGCTCCAAGAGCCGTCCTGCGACACCACCCGAGCCGAAGGTGGTCGAGACCTACAAAGGCGGAAGCCGCACGCTTCTCAAGTTCAAGACTGGGGGACGCTGATCATGACCTGGAAACCTCGGAACGGGGCCGGGCGGACCAGCCTGCCCATCCTCGTCGCGCTGTTCGCCCTGGCGGCCATCGCCCTGGCCCGGCCCAGCACCCTCCACGGACAGTCGATCCTGTCGACGCCCGAGCGTGTGATCACACTGGCCAAGGGGACCTCGGCGCTCATCCAGTATCCGGGCGAGCTTACCCGGGTCTCGGTGACCGACCCCGAGGTCGCGGAGGCGGTCGTCATGTCGCCCACCGAGGTCCTGGTCAACGGGGCCGGCCTGGGGACGACGAGCCTCCTCCTCTGGGATACCGCGGGCGCGCGGAGGCTCTACTCCGTGGAGATCACGGCAGACGTGGCATCGCTCCAACGCTATCTCGACGTGCTCTTTCCCGAGGAGCACATCCAGGTGACGGCCCGGGGGAACACGGTCATGCTCTCCGGTGAGGTGAGCGACGCTCGCGTGGCCGCCCGAGCCAACGAGCTCGCGACCGCGACGGGGGCCCAGGTGCTGGACAACCTCCAGACCCCGGCGCCGCGCCAGATCCTGCTCGAGGTCCGCTTTGCGGAAGTGAACCGCAGCGCGATGTCCACGCTGGGCAACAACATCCTCCAGACCCTCAACCCGCACAAGCTGTCCGCGGGCGGGGACTGGTCGGCCGGCACGGACAGTGAAGGCCAGATCGACCTGTCGCTCATCAGCAACGACGCGGAGTTCAGCGCGCTCATCCGTGCCCTGAAGTCCAACGGGGATTTCAAGAGCCTCGCCGAGCCGAACCTCCTGGCCCTCGATGGCCAGGAAGCGTCGTTCCTCGCCGGCGGTGAATTCCCCTTCCCGACCATCCAGGGTGGTGCCGCCAGCAACGCAGTCACCATCCAGTGGCGGGAGTTCGGGGTGCGCCTGCACTTCACTCCGCACGTGACGAACATCGGCAACATCCGCCTGGAAATCGCACCCGAGGTTTCCTCTCTGGACTTCGCGGGCGGCCTGAGCATGGCCGGATTCCAGATTCCGACGATCCTGACCCGCAAGGCGGCGACGGCCATCGAGCTCCGGGAAGGACAACATCTCGCGATCGCTGGGCTCCTGGACAACACCATGCAGGAGAATGTCGACAAGCTCCCCTTGCTCGGAGACATCCCGATTCTCGGCCAACTCTTCCGCTCGAAGGACATGCGGCAGAAGCGCACCGAGCTTCTGGTGATCGTGACGCCGAGGCTGGTGGAGCCCAGCGATCGGGACATCCCCGTGCCCACAGGCGAGCCCGGGAGCTGGCAGTGGGACGGCCAGCTGCGCGGAGCGCCCTTCGATCCCGACACCATCCCCCCGATGGGGCCCGGGAGCGGCGGCTGAGGTGAGGCATCCGCCTCCTTCCGACCGCCGATACGTTCACTCTTGCCGAGGACGCCAGCATGCGACGTCAACTGAGACTCTGGTCCGATAGACGGGGATCTGCGGTGGCACTTGTCGCCGTCAGTCTGGTGCCGTTGATGGCGCTGCTGGCCCTCGGCATCGACATGGGGATGCTCTTCGACGCCCACAGGGAGGCCCAGCGGGCAGCGGACTCGGCGGCGCTGGCAGGTGCCAGCGCATTCCTTGACTTCCCGGCGCTGGAGGCCCCGAAGCCTGCACGGGAGCGGGCCGTCGAATACGCGGTCCGGAACTGGATCCGCAACAAGCAGATCGAAGCCTCCGAGGTCACCGTGGCGGTGAACGTGGACAGCGCCACCGTCACCGTCGGCATCCGGCGCGACGGGGTGTCCACGTGGTTCGCGCGTCTTCTCGGAGAGACCGAGGTGCCCATCGGGGCCCAGGCGACCGCCCAGGCTTCGGATGCCGGGACTGCCCAGTGCCTCAAGCCGTTCGCGGTGCCCGACATGTGGGACGAGTCCAACGACGACACCAACCACAACCGGGTCTGGGACGACAACGAGAAGTGGAACTTCGATCCCGGGCAGGACCGCTACGAGCGGTACGACGGTGACGTCGGCTCGGGGTCGGAGACCGGATACGGCAGCGACTGGCGGAATTTCTTCTCTGACGCCAACGGGAACCGGTTCCAGCGGGACTACGGCCGCCGGATCAAGATCAAGGTCACGGATCCGAAGGACTCCTTCGTCCCGTCCTTCTTCTATCCGTGGGTCGTGCCGCCCGATGCGAATCAGCCCGACTGCGGTGAGGATCGTGCCGGGAACGACGCCGTCGGGAACGGGAAGGGCAACGGGAACGGCGGGACCAACAACGGGAACGGCGGGACCAACAACGGGAACGGCGGGACCAACAACGGGAACGGCGGGACCAACAACGGGAACGGCGGGACGAACAACGGGAAGGG
>JASFRY010000002.1:0-32074 GCA_050114675.1 Gemmatimonadota bacterium
AGCTCCACGTGCGGGACGTGGCCTCGGGCGACGACCGGGTGGTGGCCAGCGCCCAACTGTGGGACGCGCCCTTCACGTCTCCCGAGCCCCTGGTGTGGTCCCCCGACGGGCGCTGGCTCGCGTACTTCGCCACCGACGCGCACATGTTCACCAACGTGTGGGTGGTGCCTGCCGACGGCGGCGCGGATGCACGCCCCGCCAGCGGCCTGGCCGACTCCTTCGCCAGCACCCTGGCATGGTCGAAGGACGGCAGGACGATCTACTTCGACACGCAGCAGCGCACCGAGGACGGACGCATCGCCCGGGTCGACCTGATGCCCCGCACGCCCACCTTCCGGGAGGACCGCTTCGACTCGCTCTTCGTGGAGAAGAAGCCGTCGGAGGGCGACGCGGCCGAGGCCGGCGGCGAGGCGGCGGACCCGACCACGACCGTCGACTTCCAGGACATCGGCCGGCGCCTCACGCTCCTGCCCACCGGCGTGGACGTGGGGACGCTGGCGCTGAGCCCCGATGGGAAGACGCTGGTCTTCACCGCGTCGGCCGAGGGTCAGCAGAACCTCTACGCCTATTCGGTGGATCCCGAGGCCGACGAGCCACCGGTGACGCGCCAGCTCACCTCCACGCCAGGCTCCAAGAGCACGCCCCGCTTCACCCCCGACGGGAAGGAGGTCTTCTTCCTGGACCGGGGCCGCATCCAGGCGGTGGACGTGGCGTCGGGCAAGACTCGGTCGGTGTCCGTGACGGCCCAGCTCGACGTGGACTTCGACGCCGAGAAGGTGGAGGTCTTCGACGAGGGATGGACGTACCTGCGGGACAACTTCTACGACGATCAGTACCACGGCGCCGACTGGCAGGAGGTGCGGCGCCGCTTCGAGCCCCGGATCCGGGGCGCGCGGACGCGGGCCGAGGAGTCGCGCCTCATGAACCTCATGGTGGGTGAGCTCAACGGGTCGCACCTGGGCCACTCCATACAGGGGCGCTCGGGCCCGTCTTCGGGTCTCCTGGGCGTACGCTTCGACCGGGGGACGTACGAGTCGTCGGGGAAGCTGAAGGTCACCGAGGTGCTCCATCTGGGTCCCGCCCACGTGTCGGGCATCGAGGCCGGCGACTTCGTCCTGGCGGTGGACGGCACCCCGATCACCGCCCGTACCAACCTGGACCGGCTCCTCCAGAACAAGGTGGGTGACCGGGTCACGGTTCGGGTGGCGGACGACGCCTCGGGCTCCGGCGCACGCGACGTTGAGGTGAAGCCCATCTCCTCGGGGCAGGAGCGCCAGCTCGCCTACCGCGACTGGGTGGAGGCCAACCGCGCCTACGTGGACAGCGTGAGCGGAGGGCGGCTGGGCTACGTCCACATGCGGGACATGGGGTGGGGCTCCTACGAGCAGCTCATCCAGGACCTGGACGCCGCCAACTTCGGCAAGGACGGCGTCGTCATCGACATCCGCAACAACCACGGCGGCTTCGTCAACGCCTATGCGCTGGACGTCTTCGCGCGCCAGGGATACCTGACGCTCCAGGTCCGGGGGTATCCCGAGACCGCGGCCCGGAGCCTCCTGGGCCAGCGGGCGCTGCAGAAGCCCACCGTGCTGGTGGTGAACCAGCACACGCTGTCCGATGGCGAGGACTTCACCGAGGGATACCGGACCCTCGATCTCGGCCGGGTGGTGGGCGTGCCCACGGCGGGATGGATCATCTATACCTGGGGCGCCCGGCTCGTGGACGGCTCGAGCCTCCGCATGCCCCGCTCCAAGGTGCGGGGCCACGACGGCCAGGTCATGGAGCGGAACCCGCGGCCCGTGGACGTGGAGGTGGTGCGGCCCATGGGCGAGAGCTATGCCGGCCGCGACAGCCAGCTCGACGCGGCGGTGCGTACGCTGCTGGGAGCACTGAGATGAGACGTGCCGAGGGGAGTCGGCCGGGAGGACGTGCGAGACGTGGCGGCCCGCCTGCGTGCTCGGCGATGGGCGTCGTGGTCGGGGCGTTGGTCGCCGCCCTCGTCGGGTCGATCTCGGCCGCTCCCCTTGCCGCCCGGACGCCGGGTGCGCGGTCGGTCGCCCGGTCCGCTGCGGTCGGCCGGTCCACCGCGGTCGCCGCCCTGCCGTCCACCCACTCGATGCCCGTCGCCTCGCCTTCCGCCGTCGCCTCGGCGGACTCCACGCCCGGAGCCCACCTGGGCGACCTCACCTGGCCCGAGGCGGAGGCCCGACTGCGCGAAGCACCTCTGGTCGTGGTGCCCTTCGGCGCCGGCGCCAAAGAGCACGGCCCCCACCTCCCACTGAAGACCGACCGCCTCATGCTGGAGCACCTCATGCAGGCGGCGGTGGACTCGCTGCCCGTGGTGGTGGCGCCGCCAATCCTCCACGGATGGTTCGCAGCCTTCGGGCAGTTTCCCGGCACCAACGTGGCCGACCCCGGCGTATTCCGGAGGTATGTGGAGGAGGTGGGCCGCTCCCTCGTGAGACACGGCGCGCGGCGGGTGGTCTTCCTCAACACCGGGATCACGAAGTCCACCGGGCTCCCCATCTCCATCGCCGCCCGTGAGATCCATACGCAGGAAGGCGTGCCCACCCTCGTGGTGTCGTGGGACGACCTGGAGACGCCGGAGCTGGAGGCGCTGGCCCAGCAGCGGGAGGGTGGCCACGCCGACGAGCTGGAGACTTCGGTGGTGCTGGCCCTCCGTCCGGACCTGGTCCACATGGAGCTGGCGCCCACCGACTACGGCAGCCCGTCGGGGGAGCCGGGCCCGGGCTACCGGCCCGGTGGCTTCTCACGCAGGCCGGGGGATCCCGAGTACACCACCACGGGCATCTACGGCGACGCCACGCTGGCGACGCCCGAGAAGGGCCGGCGCGTTGTGGAGGTCATGACCCGGGAATGGATCCGGGCGCTGAGGGCCTTCGCAACGGCGCCGTTGGCCGAAGGACGATAGGGCGCGTGGCCGGTCGTGCCGGACCGCCCGGCACTGCGTGGCCCGGCACTGCATGGCCCGGTGCGCGTCGCGCCCGGCTCGCGTCTTTCTTGCCGACGGTCATGGCGGCGCTCCTCGCCGCCGGATGTGGCCGGGAGAGCCCGCCTGCGCGGGAGACGCAAGCGGACACCCTGCCGGGCGTCGTGCCGTCTCCCGGCGTGAAGTCGGAGACCGGCTCCGCGGCTCCGTCGGCCCAGGTGGGCGAGTCCGCCGAGGCGGGCACGTCGGAGGAGCCGGCTCCGTCGGCGCAGGCTGGCACGTCGGGCCCGGATTCCGTGCGGAGAGCCGTCGGGTCGTCCCCGGACGCCGGTCCGCTCACCGGGATGTACCTCTACCTGGCCGACGCGGCGCGCTTCAGCGACTGTGCCACGGGCATCTCGTATCCCGTGGCTCAGGAGGGGGCCGCCGCCACGCTGGAGCGGGCGTATCTGGACGCGCGGGGCGGACCCGGGGAGCCGGTCTTCGTGACGATCCGCGGACGGGTCGCAACACGTCCAGGGATGGAGGGCGGACCGGAGGACGCCGTGGTCATCGACTCGGTGGAGTCCGTGTCGCCGGATCGCGGTTGCGGCGGAAACGTCCCCGACCGACCCCTCGAGGACACCCAATGGGTGCTGACGGAGGTGGTCGCGGCGCCGCCGATTCCCGGGGGCGCGCGGGCGATGCTGCGGATCGATCCGGAGCAGCAGCATATCTCGGGCTCTACGGGATGCAACGCCTACTCGGGAACGTACCGCCTCGCAGGCGGCCAGCTCGACATCGCGTTGACGGGCGTCACGCGACGAGGGTGCGCGCCGGCCCTGGCGCGCCTGGAGGCGGACTTCCTGGAAGCGCTCAGGGTCACCGGCAGCTACCGGGTGCGGGGGGACACGCTGGAGCTGCTGGGAGAGGCGGGGGTGGTGGCCAGGTTCGCGGCCGGGTCGTGAGCGGGGCGGACCGCCCGGTCGAGTGATCCTCATCGGCCAACCCCGCGTGTCCACATCAAGGCCGAGACCGGCGAACCCGGCGCCGCCTGGAGCTTTGCCTCACTCCGCCGCTCTCGAGCCTGGCTCAGGCAGCTTCCTCCGCGCGCTCCAGCACGTCGAGGGGAACATCGTCCGTGCACTCCCAGCGACATGAGGCCGTCCTCCAATCCGGACGGACACCTCTGTTGCGATTCGCACGGATGAGGGTCGCCACCGCTCTCGCTCCCACCTCCGGCACCGGCGCCACGTCCGGCACGGGCAGACCCTGCCGGTCATAGAACACCGGTCGGCCTCCCTCCCACGCATTGAGCTCCAGCCGGTACCCTTCCTCGTGGAGCAGCCGGTGATGGTGCCGGCACAGGAGAACCAGGTTGTCGAGCTTGGTCTCGCCTCCGTCGGCCCAGTGCACCACGTGGTGCGCGTCGGTGAAGCGGAGGCCGCATCCCGGGAAGACACACCCGCGGTCCCGGACCTCCAGAGCTCTCCGGATAGCCGAGGGAATGGTTCGTGTCCGACGTCCGACGTCCAGAATTCGACCGTCGGGGTCGTGGTGCACCTGGACCAAGGAGGAGTCGCACGCCAGCCTCCGCGACGTTTCCGCGGAAACGCGCGTGCCTTCGTGGAGATGCGAGCGGCCAGGGGCGCCGGAGCAGGCGGCGTGGGCAGCGCCGGTGGTGCGGCAGGGCGTCGCTTGGTCGCCGGTCTTCCCATGCTCACCGGCTTCCCCCAGCATGGCCGCATCCACGTGCAGCAGCACCTGGTAGCGCTCGGCGCGGCTGCCGCTGACGTTGGCGCCGTCCTCATCACCCAAGCCGACGCCGGTGCCTCCGAAGCCCACTGCCATGGCCCGTTCCGCCAGGAGCCCCAGGGCGTCGGCACGTCGCTGTTGCGGCGTGACCTCCTCGGTAGCTCCGCCCACGGTGCTGCGGCGGTAGAGCGCGTCGTTCGCCGCCTCCACGGCTCGCATGAGCAGCGCGCCGACCTCGGGGTCGAGCCGCCCGCGCACGACGTACATTCCGTCGTCGCCGGGGAAGACCGAGAACGTCCTCGAGCGGTGGCGGATGCGCTCCAGGTCGATCTCGTCCCTGGCGCTTCCCAGCCGGAACGCCCGCACCATCCGCTCCAGGGCGGCGGCTGTGCTCCCCCGGGCCAACTCCAGGAGCTCGCCTTCGTTCTCCGCCGTGGCGACACGGGTCAGGGCCCGCACTTTGGCGAACGACAATGCGCCCCGGGCCATGGCGGCGCCGGTCTCGGGCAGCCCCTCCAGCACTCGGGCGGCCCGCACCTTCTCGCGGGCGGCACCCAGGTCGATGCCCGTGTTGAATGCCAACCAGTGTGCGCAGCTCCGGTGGCCGTCGCGTTCCCACCCCCTGAGGCGGTCGAACTCGGCGATGAGGGTGAGCAGCCGGTGCGTGGCGGCGTGGATGTGGGCCGAGAGCGTGGTGATCTCATCGGCCACGGCGTCGATCCGGTCCGGATCGGCCGTGGTCCAGTCTCGGGTGGTCTGATGACCGGCGAAGTCCGCGCCGGACGGCCCGGGCCGACCCTCATCCTCCACAGTTCGCGTCGTGGCACGCGCTCGCATCTCCTCTACCCCACAACCCATGACAACCCCTCCCATCCCGTGGCCAGGCAATGACTTGCATGAAATCTAAGAGGGGGTTTGGCGGCGCTCTGCAAGGCTGCCGGAGGGCCGAAGGCGGGCCATCAGGTCGCCGTGCATCATCGGGAGGCCACCGGGACCGGCAGGCGGCCGGGGAGCACCCTTCACGCCGGCCTCCGCGGGGCACCCCGGACCCCGCCGACTGCGCGCCTCCAAAGTCGTCCATAGCTGGATGGGTCATCTCCTCAGCGGGAAGCGGAGATCCGCGTCGGTCCTTCCGGGACGCCTCGACGGCGCTCGCCGGCTCCACGCCCCCACCACGTTTCCGCGGAAACGTCTTGGGCCGGCAGCACGCATGCTCGTAGCTGTGAAGCCGTCGATTCGCTCCGCGCTGGACCGGGTGCCGCGCGTCACCATGCACGGCGCCGTCCGGCACCGGGCAAAGCGCCGATCGGCATCGGACCGGGTGCCGCGCTTCACCATGCACGACGCCGCCCGGCACCATGCAGGGCGCCGATCGACACCGGACAGAGCGCCATCACCGCGGTCGACAGCCCTTCGAACCGTCGTCCACCGGACAGGTGGCCACCCGGCGGCACCCTCCCGAACCTGCGCGTGTCGCTCCCTCCCTCCCTGGCCCAGACACCCCCGCCCCCTCATGTTGTCCGCCTGACCGGGCCGGCTGGCGGTGTCGGCCCTCGACCCCGGTACCGAGAGCACACCATGACCGCACATCGACCCCGTCCCGTCCTCGCCCTCTCCGCGGCGCTTCTCGTCGCTTCATGCGCTCCCTCCGCCGACCGAAACGACCGCTTCAACGTCGTCGAGGCCACCATCCCCGAGATGCAGCAGGCCCTCCAGGAGGGCACGGTCACGTCCCGGGAGCTGGTGGAGGCGTACCTGGTGCGCCTGGCCACGTACGAGGAGGTGGTGAACGCCACCATCAACGTGAACCCCCGGGCCCTGGAGATCGCCGACAGCCTGGACCGGCTGCGCGCCGAGGGCACGATCCTGGGTCCCCTTCATGGGATCCCGGTGGCCCTGAAGGACAACGTCCACACCACCGAGATGCCCACCACGGGCGGCGCCCTGGCGTTCGAGACGTATACGCCGCCGTACGAGGCCACCCTGACCCAGAACCTTCACGACGCCGGCGCCATCATCCTGGCCAAGACGGTCATGACCGAGCTGGCCAACTTCATCGCCAACGGCATGCCCGGGAACTACAGCGCGGTGGGGGGCTACGGCCTGAACCCGTACGATCCGCGCCGCGATCCCCGGGAGGGACGCGATGACGGCCGTCCCGTCATGGGCACCGGCGGCTCCAGCTCGGGCATCGGCACCGCCATGAGCTTCTGGGCCGGCAACTTCGGCACCGAGACATCGGGCTCCATCCTGTCGCCGTCCAACGCCAACATGCTGGCGGCAGTGAAGCCCACGGTGGGGCGGATCAGTCGCTACGGCGTCATTCCCATCACGGCGGACCAGGACACGCCGGGCCCCATGGCCCGCACCGTCACCGACGCAGCCATCCTCCTGGGCGCCGCCGAGAGCGCGCAGCCCGATCCGAACGACGCGGCCACGTCGACGTGCCAGCCCCCGGCCAACAACGACTACACGGCGTTCCTCAACGCCGACGGACTCCAGGGTGCGCGCATCGGCATCCCGCGGGCCATGTACTACGACTCGGTGCAGGCGCCGGGCTCGGACCGGTACCGGGGCGGGCTCTCCGACGAGGAGCGGGCGGCCATGAACGACGCCATCGAGATCCTGAAGCAGCAGGGCGCCGTCATCGTGGATCCGGCGGACATCCCCAGCGTCGTGGACCCGGACACGGCGAACAATCTGCTCCTCCACGGGCGGAGCAGCGTTCTCTACTACGGGATGAAGCGGGACTTCAACGCCTGGCTCGAGTCGCTGGGAGACTCGGCGCCCGTGAAGACCCTCACCGAGCTGCGGGAATGGAACCTGGCGCATCAGGATGCGGGGTCCATGAAGTACGGCCAGGCCCGCCTGGACGAGTCGGACGCCATCGATCTGGAGAAGGACAAGGCCCGGTACGAGGCCGATCGCGCCCAGGACCTGCGGCTGAACGGAGCCCACGGCATCGACGAGGCGCTGGAGGCGAACCAACTCGACGCGCTCCTCTTCCCGGGGCCCAGCAGCGCCGGGATCGCTGCCAAGCCGGGCTACCCCACGGTCATCGTGCCCTTCGCGTTCGTGCCCAACGACGGGGGGCCTGCCTTCCCCGACGGCTTCGAGCCCAAGCCCCGCCCCTTCGGCGTGAGCTTCACCGGCACGGCGTGCAGCGAGCCCCGGCTCCTGGAGCTGGCCTACGCCTTCGAGCAGGCGTCGAAGCGGCGGGTGCCGCCACCGGGGATGGAATAGAAGGCGTGGTGGCCCCGGGAGGACGGCGGCAACCTCCCGGGGCCTCCGGCGCGTCTACAGACGTAGTGGATGGGCGCGCGGTCCGTCCGGTCTCTCATCCTCCCATCTCCCGAGGTCCTTCATGGCTGTCGTGACGCGCAGAATGGCCGTCCTGACGCGCAGACGTGTCTCCGGTCTTCCCGCCCTGGTCGTCGCCGCTCTCGCCCTCGTCTCCTTCTCCGCTCCCGCGGTCGCCCAGGTCCGGCTGGATCAGCCCACCGGGACGCTGACCCAGGACTTCGGGTCGATCCAGACCGTGCGGGAGCTTCCCGACGGACGGGTCCTCGTGGCCGATCCGCTGGGCAAGGCGCTCTATGCGGTGGACTTCGACGCGGGCACGCGCACCCAGGTGGGCGCGGAAGGTCAGGGCCCACAGGAGTACCGTCAGCCCGACGCGGTGTGGCCGCTCCCCGGCGACTCGACCCTCCTCGTGGACCTGGGGAACGGGCGGCTGGTGGCGCTGGGACCGAGCCTGAAGTTCGGACCCACCCGTCCCATCGCCCAGGGAGACTTCCAGCCGGGGCAGCCTCTGGTGCTGGCCATCCCCCAGGCCGTGGACGGGAGCGGCGCCACCTACTTCCGGTCCATGGGTGGGGGGCTGGGCGGCGGCGAGCTTCCCGACTCGGGAGACATCCTCCGGCTTCCTCGCCACGGCGGCGCAGCGGAGACCGTGGCCCGCTTCAAGCTGCAGAAGCGGATCCTCCACCGCTCCGGCGGGGCCAACAGGCAGAACGTGAGCATGGAGGTGATTCCCCTCTCTCCCGAGGACGCCTGGGGCGTGGCGGCAGACGGATCCGTGGTCATCGCCCGCTCCGGCGACTACCACGTGGAGTGGATCGCACGCGACGGCTCGGTCACCCGGGGCCAGCCGGTGGTGTATGACGCCCTCCCCATCGACGACGCCGAGAAGAAGGAGTACCTCGCCGAGCAGGCCCGCTCGGGCGGCGGAATCGGCGTCCAGGTGCAGGTGGTCGACGGCCGGCCCTCCATGAGCTTCCAGCGCGGCGGGCCGGCGCCCAAGCGCGAGATCGACCAGTACACCTGGCCCGACCGTATGCCCGCGTTCTACGGGGGTCGGATCCCCGTGGACCGGGAGGGGAGGGCATGGGTCCGGCGCCACGTGAAGGCGGGTCAGCCCAGCACGTACGACGTCTTCGACGGCCGGGGCGCTCGGGTAGGGACGGTCCTCCTTGCCCCGGGCGACAAGGTGGTGGGGTTCGGTGACGGAGCCGCCTACGTGGTGCGCTTCGACGACATGGACCTGAGCTATCTGGAGCGCTACGCGCTGCCGGCGCTCTGAGGTGGCCGAGGTGGCACGGCCGAGCTGGACGGCCGAGATGGGTTAGCCGGGTCTCCCGCCGGTCCTGAGGTAGTCTGCGAAGGCGTCGGGGAGCGTGCTCTCCAGGATGGCCCTCGCGGCCCGCTCCACGTCGTAGGGCACCCGCACCGTCTCCGTGGACACGCCCTTCCCGTCCACGCGGACCCGGGCGTAGCCCGCCCGGGGGTCGCCGTCCTTGGGCCTGCCTACCGAGCCGGTATTGAGGAAGTGGATCTCCTCCACCGTGCGGGCCCAGGGCACGTGGGTGTGGCCGAAGGCGATGAGGTCGCCCGGCCGGGCCCCGGCCGACTCGGCCATGCGCAGGCAGAAGGCGTCATCCCGCTCCTCGGTCCAGTACACGGTGTTCAGGACCGGGTTGCCGTGGAGGAGGATCACCCGGGGACCCGTCACGTGGCCGCCCAGGGGCCGCACGTCGAGGCGGAAGGGAAGCGCGGCCAGGCGCCTCTTCGTCTCGGCGCTGGTGTGCTCCAGCGTCCACCCGTAGCTCAGGTGGGCGAGCGCCTCCTGCTCCGGGTCCTCGTACCGGCACCCGCAGTGCTTGTAGCGCGTGGCCACCGTGGAGTCGTAGTTGCCGGCCACGCCCGGGATCTCGCGGGCGCCCAGGAGCTCCACCACCTCGTTGGGCCACGGCGCGTAGCCCACCAGGTCCCCCAGGTGATAGACGGCGTCCGCGTCTCCGCGGGCGTCGATGTCGGCCAGGACGGCTTCGAGGGCGGGGAGGTTGCCGTGGACGTCGGAGAGGAGGGCGAGGTTCACGGCGTAGCGTCCCCGCCCGCCTCGGAGCCCGAGGGCCGTGGGGACGGCTCGGCGCTCCCGGGCGCGGCTCCGCCGGATGCCGCGGTCCCCCCGACTGCCGCGATCCCTGACGGCACGGCGCAGTTCGCCACGCCCGCGATCTCCGCCTCGGCGTCGGGGAAGTACCGCCGTCTCCAGCGCAGGGCCACGTTCACCAGGCCGATGAGGACCGGCACCTCCACCAGCGGGCCGATGACGGCCGCGAAGGCGGCGCCGTGGGCGATGCCGAAGGTCCCCACGGCCACGGCGATGGCCAGCTCGAAGTTGTTGGAGGCCGCCGTGAACGAGAGCGTCGCCGTCCTGGCGTAGTCCGCGCCGGCCTTGCGGCTCATGAAGAACGTCACGGTGAACATGACCAGGAAGTAGATGAGGAGCGGCACCGCCACCTGGAGCACGCCCACGGGGCGCATGATGATGGCCTCTCCCTGGATGGAGAACATCACCACGATGGTGAAGAGGAGCGCCACCAGCGTGAGCGGCGCGATGCGGGGGATGAACCGCTCGTGGTACCACGCCTTCCCGCGGACCTTGACCAGGACGAAGCGCGTGCCCATGCCCGCCAGGAAGGGGATCCCCAGGTAGATGAACACGCTCCGGGCGATCTGGCCCATGGTGATGTGCACCACCGCCCCGTGCAGGCCCAGCCACTCGGGGAGCAGGGTGATGAAGAACCAGGCGTACACGCTGTAGAAGAGGACCTGGAAGACCGAGTTGAAGGCCACCAGGCCCGCGGCATACTCCGAGTCGCCGTCGGCGAGCTCGTTCCACACGATCACCATGGCGATGCATCGGGCCAGCCCGATGAGGATGAGCCCCACCATGTACTCGGGTTGGTCCCGCAGGAAGAGCACCGCCAGGCCGAACATGAGTACCGGCCCGAGGATCCAGTTTTGCACGAGGGACAGCGCCAGCACCTTGCCGTCGCGGAAGACGTCGCCCAGCTCCTCGTACCGCACCTTGGCCAGGGGAGGGTACATCATGAGGATGAGGCCGATGGCGATGGGGATGGAGGTCGTCCCCACCTGGGTGCTGGTGTTCAGGCGCTGGACGGCTCCGGGCCAGAGATATCCCACGCCCACTCCCGCGGCCATGGCCGCGAAGATCCAGAGCGTCAGGTAGCGGTCGAGGAAGGAGAGCCGGCGCGAGATGCCCGGCGCGTCGGTCGTGGTCACGGACAGCAGCTCGGATGCGGGGGTGCGGTGGCGGCGTCGGTCGTGGTCACGGACAGCAGCTCGGATGCGGGGGCGCGGTGGCGGCGTCGGTCCGGAGGGCTGCCAGGAATCCCTCCAACGCGGACAGGGCGTCGGGGACCAAGGAGTAGTGGACCCACCGTCCCTCGCGTCGGTCGGCCACCAGTCCCGCCTCGCGCAGCGCACGCAGGTGGTGCGAGAGGAGGGACTGACTCACGTCCAGCGTGTCCTGCAGCTCGCACACGCAGCGTTCGCCGGCGCGGAGCGCCTCCACGATCTGGAAGCGATTGGGCTCGGCCAGCGCCTGGAGGGCGGGGAGCACGGAGGTCGGACGGAGCGCGGTGGATGTCATGGCGTCAATATATGAACAGCAATTGATGTGTCTACACCCCTGCGCTCCCGGCTCGCGTGGGGTACCATGGCTTCATGCTCGAAGACGGCCCTCCCGGCGCGGCCGAGTCAGCACACCGCTTCTACAAGCGCCTCGCCGAGGACTACGACACGCTCATCCGGCAGCTCGTGCCCCGCTACGACGAGCTGGTCGAGGTCGTGACCACCGAGCTCGAGCGCGCCGGTCCGCGGAGTGTGGTGGACGTGGGCTGCGGGGTGGGGAGCCTGGCGGAGGCGGTGCTCCTCAGGCTTCCCGAAGCCCGCCTGACGGCGGTCGATGCCTCCCCGGCCATGGTGGGGCGGGCGAGGGATCGCCTGCGCCGCTTCGGCCCCCGGGCCCGTGTGGTGCAGGCCGACGCGCGCCGCTTCCAGCCGGCCGGACCGGTGGATGCGGTGTGCTCCACGCTCGTGCTCCACAACCTCCCGCCCGACGAACGGGACGACGCCGTGCGGGCCATCGCCTCCTGGCTCCCCCGCGACGGCGTCTTCGTGTGGGGCGAGTTCCTCCGCTTCGACGACCCGGAGCGCCAGGCCCAGGTCGTGGACTACCGGACCCGCTTCAGCCTGGCCTCCGGCTGTCCGCGGGAGCTCATAGCGTGGAACTACCGCAAGGAAGCCGAGGACGACCATCCGCCCACCTCCCCGGAGATCCTGGCGTCGGGGCGGGCCGCCGGCTTCGACGACGTGGCCCGGATCTGGGCCCACGACGCCTTTGGCGTGTTCCGGATGCGGCGCCTGCGCGCGTAGGTGGGGGCCCCGGCGGGATCACAGAGCGGTCCCGGCGGGATCGGAAGCGGCCCCGGCCGGATCAGAGAGCGGCCGCGGCCGGATCACAGAGCGACCCCGGCGGCGAGCGGGAGGAGCCGATCTGCCCCGGTGACCCGATCAGGCAGCCGGCCGGTCGACCCGCCTCAGCGCACCTCGTTCCCTGCCACGTACGCCGTTCTCAGCGTCTCGGTGTTGGACACGTCGGCAAGGGGGTCGGCGTCCAGCACCAGGAAGTCGGCCCACCTGCCGGGCTCCAGCGTTCCCACGTCGTCAAGGCCCAGACACGCGGCGGCCACGCCGGTGGCGCTGCGGAGGATCTGCTCGGGCGTCAGCCCCGCCCGGGCCATGAGCTGCAGCTCCATGTGCTCGAAGTAGCCCGGGAAGCGTCCCGCCGGACCCGAATCGGTGCCCATGGCCACGCGCACCCCCGCGTCTTCAAGCGCCTTCAGGTTCCGCTGCGCCTGGGCCAGGGCCACGCGGTAGCGCGCCGCCGCCGGGCTCTCGCGCATGCGCTGCCTGTACCCTGGATCCGAGACCTGTGCCACCTGGCGCGTGTCGGCCCACCGCCGGAAGAAGGGGTCGTCCATGAAGGGCGGATGCTCGCCGTAGGCGAAGGTGGAGACCTCGCGGGCCAGCGTGGGCACGTAGCACACGTCCCGCGCCTTCAGGAGCCCGATGACCTCGGCGTCCACCGGCGCGTCACGTATGGAGTGGGCCACCAGGTCGCTTCCCATGCGCAGGAGCCGCTTGGCGTCGTCCAGGTAGAAGAGATGCGTGGCCACCCGGAAGCCCCGGGCGTGAGACGCCTCCACGACGGTCTGGACGACAGGCCAGGGGAGCTTCTCGGTGGTGCCCAGGTTGTCGTCTACCCGGATCTTCATCCAATCCACGCCCAGCGCGGCGTTGGCGGCCACCGCGGCGGCGGCGTCCACCGTGGAGGTGGCGGTGATGACCGGCCCGGCGAAGTGGAGGCGGGCCCGTTCCAGCGTCGGCCGGTCCTGCGTGCGCCGGACGTCGGCGGCCTGGGGCGGCTCGTCGCCCAGGCTGTTCACGGTGGTGACGCCGTAGCGCGCGTACAGGCGGAGGTCGGACTCCAGCCGTGCCCGGGGATCGGTCACGTCGTCCTGCGCCCACAGGCCCGTGACGTGCCCGTGGGCGTTGACGAGCCCCGGGATCAGGTAGCGGCCCGAAAGATCCACCACGGCGGCGCCTTCGGGCGCCGGACCGGTACCCACCGACACGATGCGGCCGTCCCGGACCACCAACACGGCGTCGGACATGGGAGGAGCCCCGGTGCCGTCCCACAGCGTGGCGCCGACGTAGGCGGTGGTCTGGGCGCCCGCCGGGAGGGCGAGGAGGGCCGTGGCGGTCAGAGCCGCGAGGAGTCGGTGGCTGCGCATGCGGCAGGGTACGGGCTGGGGGCGGCTCTCCACAAGTGGGAGGAAGGCGCGGTCACGCCCGGCCCGGTGTGCACGTGGCACGGGCTTTGCCGTCCTATGGAGTAGCCGCATCGAGGTCTGGAGCGAGGTCGCTCCCGGGGCGGGGGGCCGGGCACGCGGCAGGACGGCACACCATGATGACCGGACGATTCTCCCGGAGGGGAATCCTGCGCGGCGGATCCCTCCTCCTCCTGGCGCTCGTCTTCACGGTGGGGCTCACCTTCGCCACCCTGGAGCTCCCCTACTACCTGGACGGCGTTCTCCAGAACGTCATCACCACACCGGGCGGCGACTCCCACGTGGATGAGGTCGCCCGCCTGAAGACCGATCTCTTCATGGCCCACTACCACGTGCGGGCCGTCGGGTACGTGGGCTTCTTCCTCCTCGTCGGGCTCATCGTGGCCGGGTTCGCCACCGACCGCACGCGGCTGGCGGCGGTGGGCGGCGTGGGCGTCATGCTGGCCGCCTTCGCCCAGTTCGCGGGCGTCATGTTCTTCCTGGCGGGGCTCGGCGTGCTGAACGCCCTCTGGCTTCCCATCCTGGACGTCTCCTACGAGCTGCAGAGCTGGGGGCTGGTGATCCGGGCGCCCGACGACCTCCTGCGGTGGATGTTGGGGCTCGTCGGCGTGCACAGCCGGTGGCCCACCATCCTCCTCTTCACGGGCGGCGGGATCCTCCTCTTCGTCCTGTCCGTATACGCCTGGCTGTCGGCGCGCGCCAGAGGGAAGGAGGTGGCCGACTTCTGGGTGTATCGGATCAGCCGCCACCCCCAGTACCTGGGCTGGGTGCTATGGACGTACGGCGCCTTCCTGCTGATCCAGCTCATGCGCTATCCCAAGCGCTCCTGGGGAATCGGTGCCAGCCTCCCCTGGCTCGTCTCCACCATGGTCATCCTCGGGGTGGCCTTGCTGGAGGAGCTGAACATGAGGCGGCGCCACGGGCCGGCGTACGAAGCCTACCGCGAGCGAACACCCTTCCTGTTCCCCGTGCCCGCGTTCGTGGGGAGGATCGCGACGCTTCCGCTCCGCTTGATCTTCGGGAAGGAGGAGGTGGAGCGCCGGCGGGAAGTGGCGGTGTTGGTGGGCGTGTGGACCGCCTTGCTCATGACGGTCTCGGCCATCTTCTACGCCGGGGGGCTCCAGGGGACCCGGGCCCGCCTGTCGTCCCCCCAGGCCCGGGCGGAGCAGGCGCGGGCGCTGGTGGCAGAGCTGCGCGGGGAGGAGAGCCGCCGCCGCCGGTTCCAGCTCAGCGTGCAGGTGGCGTCCCTCGGGGAGGATGCCGTGGGGCCGCTCGCCGTCCTGCTGGAAGAGGACGACGCAGCGCTCCGGGTGCTGGGCGTCGACGCGCTGGGGTCCCTGCGGTCCAAGGCCGCGATCCCCACGCTACGCGCGGCGCTCTCCGATTCCGTCGCCGACGTCCGCTCCCGCGCCATCCATGCTCTCGAAGGGAGCGGGCATCCCGTACCCGCCGAGGCGCTCGTTCCCCTCCTGGACGACCCGGAGCGCCACATCCAGCTCGGTGCGCTGGCGGGCCTGGCCCGCACCGGGAGCGACGTGGTGCTGCTCCGGGCTCCGGCCTTCCTGGCGGACCCGGGCCACTGGGTGCGCGGTGCGGCCGTGGACGCTCTGGGCGCCTCCGGCCTCCCTGGCGCCGTCCCACTCGTGGAGCCATGCCTGTCCGATCCCCACCCGTGGGTCCGCCGGGCGGCCGTCCTCGCACTCCTCCGCATCGGCTCGCCTGCCGCCCGGCCGGTGCTGGAGCAGCGGCTGGGCGACGAGGACTTCGAGGTGAGGATCTATGCGGCGGAGGCGTTGAAGCGGCTGCCTACCGGGCCGTATAGCCACCGTCCACCAGATAGTATCCGCCCGTCATGAAGGATGCCTCGTCGGAGCAGAGGAACGCCGTCAGCGACGCGACCTCCCGGGGCTCTCCCATCCTGCCCACGGCGTGCAGCGCGGCGATCTGCTCCTGCATCTCGTCGTCCAGCGCGTCGGTGACCATGGGCGTCCGGATGAAGGCCGGGCCCACCGAGTTCACCCGGATCCCCTGCTGCGCGTACTCCAGCGCCGCCACCTTGGTGAGGCCCAGCAGGCCGTGCTTGGCGGCGACGTAGGCCGAGGCGGTGGCGAATCCCACGGCACCCAGGATCGAGGCCATGTTCACGATCACGCCGCCGCCCTGCTCGACCATCTGCGGGATCTCGAAGCGCATGCAGTAGAAGACGCCGTTGAGGTTGACGTCGATCACCTCCTTCCAGCCGGCGATGCTGTACGCTCCGGTGGGATTCAGCTCACCGCCGATCCCCGCGTTGTTCACCGCGATGTCGAGACGGCCGAAGGCGGCCACCGTGTCGGCCACCATCCGCTCCACGGCCACGGGGTCCGACACGTCGACGCGGAGGAAGAGACCGTCGCCTCCGGACCCGCTGATCTCGCCGGCGACCTTCTCGCCCGCCTCCTCGTTCAGGTCGACCACGACCACCTTGGCGCCACGGCGCGCGAACGTCTCGACGCACGCTTCACCGATCCCCGACGCACCGCCGGTGATCAGCGCTACCTTCCCCTCGAATGCTCTGTCGTCCATGGGCCCTCCTCATGATGACCCGTGAGGTCACGACATCCTGGTTCGGGCAGGAATCGGACAGGAAGGCGTCTGTGGTGTGTCTCTACGCTCCTCCGTCGGCGATGACTCCGAGCCCCTTCGACCGGAGCTGTTCGTTGAACGTGGCCAGGTCGCCGGAGAGGATGGCGTCCAGCGCCTGGATCTGCTCTCCGACCTGACGCGACAGGAGCTCCTGGACCTCCACCTGCTGGTCCGTCGGCCGGAAGTCGGCTCCCTCCAATCCACCGGCCAGGTAGCCCAGCTTGGGCAGGAGCTTGGAGTCGAAACGGACACCGTCCTGCCCCCGCCCGGTGAGTCGGAGGTCGACGAGGTTCATCTCGGTGTCGGCCAGCTTCTTCTCCAGCGCCAGGGCGGCGGCCTTCACCTCGGCGTCGTCGGCGAAGCGCGCCAGCGTGCGAAGCTGAACGCGCACGGCCTCCACCCGGTTGACCTCCCGGGCTCCCCGGTTCTGATCCTCACGGATCTTGCGGAGCAGCGCGATCTGCTCGGCGATCTCGGCCTCGGAGCCGGCGGAGTGGGGGTCCTTGAGGACCGTGAGCGGCCGGGTCTGGGTGGCGCCGTCCACGGTGAGGCGCACCGTGTAGGTGCCCGGAGGCATGAGAATGGAGAGGGCCCGTCCGGCGCTTCGGCCCTCCGGCGGCACCCCCATCCACTCGGCGTAGCGCGGCGGCGTGAGGAGGCGTACCTCCTCGCCCGGCTCTCCCTCCAGGTCCCAAACCACCCGGTTCACGCCGGCGCCGTTGGTGGCGTCGAGCGTGCGGACCACGTCGCCCGACGAGTCCAGGATCTCCAGGGTGGGCGTGGCCCCCGCCGGCTTCTGGAGCCAGTAGTCGATGTACGCCCCGTACTCCGGGTCCTCTCCCTCCGTCGGATCGTCGTACGTGGTGGAGGGACGGGTGATGGGACGGAAGCGATAGGCGTCGCGCGGGGTGAAGAGGTGCGCCGCCGACGCCATCACCTCGGGGGTGAGCTGCTGCAGCGGCCCGATGTCGTCGAGGATGAAGAAGCCGCGCCCGTAGGTGGAGATGACCAGGTCGTTGAAGTGCTCCTGCACCACGATGCCCGACACCGGCGCGTGGGGAAGGTCGTTCTGGAGCGGCTGCCAGTGGTCGCCCGCGTCGAAGGAGACGTAGATGGCGTTCTCGACCCCCAGGTAGAGAAGCCCCTGACGAACCGGGTCCTCGGCGATGACCCGACCGTAGCTCAGCATGCTCTTCGGGATTCCGGTCACGATCTTCTGCCAGCTCTTGCCGTAGTCCCGCGTCCGGTACACGAAGGGGTCGCGGTTGTCCATCTGGTGGAAGTCCACCACCATGTACGCCGTGCCGGCGTCCCACTTCGACGCAGCGATGCTGTGCACCGAACCCCACGGCGGCAGGTCGGGGACGTTGGCCGTGACGTTGGTCCACGTCTCCCCGTCGTCGCGGGTAATCTGCACCAGGCCGTCGTTGGTGCCCGCCCAGATGACGCCCTTCTCCACCGGCGACTCTGCGATGGCGTAGACGACGCCTGCGTACTCCACGCCGATGTTGTCTCCGGTGAGCCCGCCCGACGGCCCCATCTTCGTGGTGTCGTTCAGGGTGAGGTCGGGGCTGATGACCTCCCAGCTCTGCCCCCCGTTGGTGGTGCGGTGCACGTGCTGGCTCCCCACGTACACCGTGTTGTGGTCGTGGGGCGAGATGGTGAAGGGCGCGTCCCACACGAAGCGGTAGCGCACGCCCTTGGCCGGCCCCCTGGACTGGCGTGGCCACACCTCAACGGTGCGGTACTGGCGGCGGCTCTCGTCGTAGCGCACCACGATGCCGCCCACCATGCCCGAGCCAGAGGCGGTGGACCAGATGATGTTGGGGTCCTCCGGGTCGGGCGTGGCCCAGCCGCTCTCTCCGCCGCCCACCGAGTGCCACATGCCGCGCACGATGCCCCGGCCCGTGCGGCTGTTGCTGGGACCGCGGTAGGTAGGCTCGTCCTGCTTGTTCCCGAAGACGTGGTAGGGGACCATGTTGTCCACGGTCACGTGGTACATCTGGGCATTGGTGAGGCGCTGACGGAACCAGGTGCGGCCCCGGTTCTCGGAGATGGACAGCCCCTGGTCGTGGCCCACGATCATGCGGTCGCCGTTGGTGGGGTCGATCCACATGTCGTGGTGGTCACCTCCCGGAGCGTGACTGCGCTGGATCTGCTGGAGCGTGTGGCCGCCGTCGATGGATTTCGAGAACGACGCGGTGAGGAAGTACGCCTCGTCGGGATCGTCCGTGGAGACGACCACCCGCGAGTAGTAGGCCGCCCGGCCCATGGCGTTGCGGTCCCGGTTGACCATGGTCCACGCGTGTCCGCCATCGTCGGAGCGCCACACCTGGCCGTCCTGGGTGGGCTTGCCGTTCCACGGGATGCCGTCGCCGGTCTCGAACATGGCGTAGACGACCCGGGGATCCGACGCTGCGACGGCCACGGCCACCTTGCCCACCGGCCTGGCGGGCAGCCCGTGGCCCTCGAGCCGGGTCCATGTGGCGCCCTCGTCCCTGGACACCCACAGCCCGCCTCCGGGCCCCCCGCTGGTGCGGCCCCAGGTGTGGATCTCGAGCTGCCAGGTCCCGGCGAACACGTTGCGCGGGTTCTCGGGATCCATGGCCAGGTCGCTGCACCCCGTGTTCTCGTCCACGAAGAGGACCTTGGACCACGTGGCACCCCCGTCCGTGGTGCGGAAGACGCCGCGCTCCTGCTGCGGTCCGTAGGCGGTGCCCAGGGCGCACACAAGCGCGACGTCCGGATCGTGGGGGTCGACCACGATGCGGGGGATGCGCCCCGTCCGCTCCAACCCCATGAGGGTCCACGTGGCTCCCGCGTCGGTGGACCTGTAGACGCCCTGTCCAATGGAGACGTGGCTCCGGATGAAGCCCTCCCCCGTGCCCGCCCATACCACGTTGGGATCGCTGGGCGCCACCGCCAGCGCACCGACGGACTGCACCGGCTCGTCGTCGAACACCGAGGTCCAGTTCACCCCGCCGTCGGTGGTCTTGTAGATGCCCCCCGACGCGGCGCCCACGTAGTAGGTGGTGGGGTCGCCCGGAATGCCGGCGACGGCGCTGAAGCGGTTCCCCTCGGGGCCGATGTGCCGCCAGTGGAGACCGGCGTACGACGCGGGCTCCGGGGCCTGGCCGGCCTGAGCGTGGAGGGGCGTGGACGGAAGCGCCGCGGCGACGGCGGCAAGGACGACGCGAAGCAGGGTGCGCATGGGACACCTCGTTCATGAGTGGACCGCGGCCGCGAACGGCCGCGGTAGGGCCTCGCTCAGGGGCACGGTAGGGGGCGGGAAGGGGGGCGGCAAGAAGACCGCGGAGGCCCCGCCGGAGAATTCGGTTGCGTCTAGGGCGCTCCGGCCCCTACCCTCGGTTATGGCCTTCCCCCCGGGCCGAGCGACCTGCGCCCTACCATCCTTCCCGGGAGGTTCCCATGCCTTCACCGCAACCCCCCGTCGTCGTCGTCCCCGGCATCACCGCGGCCAATCTGCGGGACGAGTACCCCGTCACCCCCGAGGCCGTCTGGGGGATGATCCACAAGTCGTGGGAGCGCGTGCAGCTCCATCCCGACGACATCCGCTACGAGCAGCGCCAGCCGGCCCGGGTCCGCGCCGACACCGTCTTCTCGTTCCCGTACGGCAACTTCATCGAGGACCTGCGCCACGACCTCTCCCCCGTGGCGGACCGCCCCACTCCCGTCTATCCCTTCGCCTACGACTGGCGCCAGCCCCTGGACGCGGCCGAGCGGGACCTGGCCGCCTTCGTGGAGGAAGTGGTGCGGCGCACGGCCCTCATGCGCCACTACCACGCCGCCGGCTACACCGAGAAGAACGGCAGGGTGGACCTGGTGGGCCACTCCATGGGCGGTCTGCTCCTCGCCGGCTACGTGGAGAGCAGCGAGGGGAAGCGTGTCAGGAAGGTGGCCACCCTGGGGACGCCCTTCAAAGGCTCCTTCGAGGCCCCGCTCAAGATGCTCACCGGGATGGCCAACGGGCTCGGAACGTCGGCGAGCCGGGAGCGGGAGGTGGCCCGCTTCACGCCGGCGCTCTACCACCTGCTCCCGCGCTTCCAGGGGGCCGTCACCTCGGATCCGGGCCTCGGCGTGGACCTCTTCCGGGCCGCCACCTGGCAGCCCTCGGTGGTGCGCACCATCGCCGAGCAGGTCCGCCTCTACGGGCTCGACGGCGCCGACAAGGTCACCGACCAGCTCGTTCCGGCCGCCACGGAGATCTTCCAGAGATTGCTGGACGACGCGTCGGCCCACCGGGCGCGCGTGGGCCGCATGACGCTCGGGCGGGCGCGCATGGCCCGGGAGGACTGGCTCGCCGTGGTGGGCGTGGGCGAGGAGACCCGCGTGCACCTCCACATCGGGAAGGACCCCTTCGACCAACCGCGCTTCGACCTGAGCTCCACGGGCCGCAAGAACGGCTACCCCGAAGGCTCCCGGGACGAGCACGGCTTCATCACCGCGCGCCCGGTGGACACCGGCGACGGCACGGTGCCCTTCGAGGGAGCCGTCCCCCCCTTCCTGGCGCTGGAGAGCCTGGTGTGCCTGGAGGACGACGACTTCGGGTACTGGGAGATCCGCGACCGGGCCCTGGAGCGTGGCATCGCCGGCAAGAACGTGAGCCTCCACTCCATGCTCCCCGCCATGAACGTGGTGGAGAAGCTGGTGGTGTGTCACCTGAAGGGGGAGGCCGGGCAGCCCGGACCGACGCACAGCGGGGTATGGGGCCGTCGTGCTCCGGGCGTGGAGAAGGACGACTGGAAGCCGCCGTTGGAGGGCCTGAGGCTGAAGGGGTGACCCGCACGGGCCGGGCCTTGCCCCGGGACACCGGTCCGCGAGAGCTTTCCCGGCGTTGCCTCGCCTCGCTTTCGGAGCGCTCGTGACGCCCAAGGACTCTCTCCCCTTCGGTGGCGGTTGGGCCGACCGCCTTCTCTCCACCGGGAAGGTGGCCGCATCCGCCGCCCACCTGGCGGCTCGACGCCTCTTGGGCCGCGAGGGTGAGGCCGACGGCGACATCGGCGAGGCACTGGCCGCCGAGCTGGACCACATGAAGGGGATGGCCATGAAGGTGGGGCAGATCCTGTCCTACTTCGACGGCGTCCTCCCCGACGAGACCCATGCCGCGCTGCGGGTCCTGCAGCAAGGCATCACGGCCATGCCGTACGAGCGCGTGGTGAAGGTCGTGCGTGACGCCCTGGGCGCCGGTCCCGAGACCCTCTTCGAGACCTTCGAGGCGCGCCCGGTGGCGCCGGCCTCCATCGGCCAGGTACACCGCGCCATCCACGACGGGGAGAAGGTCGCGGTGAAGGTCCAGTACCCGGGCATCGCCGAGGCCCTCTCCGCCGACCTGGCCCGTGTGAGGTCCCTCTCGCGGCTCGCCTCCCTGGGCACGGCGGTGGACGGGCCGGCCATCGCCGAAGAGCTTGCCGAGCGCTTCCGTGCCGAGTGCGACTACCTGGCCGAGGCCCGCTGGCAGGAGACGTTCCGCCAGGCATTCCGCGACGATCCCGGGGTCCGCATCCCGGCGGTGGTGCCCGATCGGACCGCCGGCACCGTGCTCACCACCGCGTGGGCCGAGGGCCGGGACTTCTACGCCTTCGCCTCCTCTGCCTCCCAGGAGGAGCGGAGTGCGGCGGGCGCGGTGCTCCTCCGCTTCGCCCACCGCTCCTTCTTCACTCTCGCCACCGTCAACGCCGATCCCCATCCGGGCAACTACCTCTTCCCCGAGGACGGCGCCGTGGTCTTCCTGGACTTCGGATGCGTGCGCCGCTTCGACCCGGAGTTCGTGGACCGGGAGCGTCGCCTGGCACGGGTGATCCTCGACGGGCGCCGTGGCGACTTCAGGGACGCAGTGCTCACGACCGGGATGGTGGCGGACCCGCGCCGCTTCGATTTCGACCTCCACTGGCGCATGATGCGCCACCACTACGCCCCCTACCTCACCGACGACTACGCCTTCTCCCTGGAGCACATTCGGCAGGGCATGGAGTTCAGCCGGCCGTCCAACCCCAATCTCCGGCGCCTGGCCATCCCGCCCGAGTGGATATGGCTCCAGCGTCTCCAGTGGGGGCTCCACGCGGTGCTGGCCCGCCTGGGCGTGCGGGGATCCTTCAGGGGGCTGCTGGGCGAGATCCTGAACACCCCGGTGAAGCTGCTCCCCCGGTGACACGGGGTGGGAGGGGATCCGCCCGTCGGAGACCCTCGGCGACGGGACGTCCAGCACACAGTCCGCACCTGTCAGCTCCCGGTCCGCTGCCTGCGGTGAAAAGCCGCCACCTTGGCGCGGTTTCCGCACCTGGCCATGGAGCACCAGCGTCGGCTTCCATTGCGCGAGGTATCGAGGAACCAGGAGGCGCAGTCGTCGGCGGCGCACCGGCGGACGCGCCTCCGATCCGCCCCCACGAGGAGCTCCAGGGCGGCTTCGGCCACGGGGGCCAGAAGCTCCAGGGGCCCGGCGCGCACCCACTCCGTCACGACCTCCGCCCCCTCCTCCCGGGAAAGGAGGCGGCGCTTCTCGCGGCGGACCGCCAGGGCACGGTTGATTCCGTGGACGGCCGGGACGGGGAGGGACCGTCCGGCGGCGAATGCCTCGACGGCTTCCCCCACCGCATCCCGGAGACGAAGGGCCTCACCGAAGAGGCGGCGGGCCCGAGGGGGGGACGAGGCGAGGCGTCCGGTATCGGCGGGCTCGGCGATGCCCGCTTCTCCGAGCCACGCCACCACGGCCTCCGGAGAGACGAGGGTCTCCGCGTTGCGGGCGTCCGCCACGCCTCGCGTGTTGAGGAAGTCCAGCGCGAGCTGGTCGGCGTCGAAGTCGAAGGGGAAGGGCTCATTCATGATAACCATCAATCTGCCGTATGAGTGGTTGTTTCTGCAATACTCCGGCGTAAGATATTTTTGGTGGTTACTTGGAACGCTGAGCGTGGGCGCGTGCGTGCGGCGACGGGGCTCGCGTCGGGGCCGGCGGTGATGCAAGATGCCCGGGGAGGGAGGTGCACCGGCCGACGGGAAGGCCGGGAGCGCAGAGGAGACCATGATCAAGGGGAGGCGACGCGTGACGAGAAGGGTAGCTGGGCTCTGTGCAGCGCTCCTGGTGGCGGCGGCGCCGGTGGACGCGCAGGCCGTGCATCACCTGGCGGCGACCCCCTCCACGGTGGCGTGGGGCTACTACTGGTCCGGCGCCGACCCGGTGCTCCGGGTGGCGTCGGGGGACCTCGTGGACGTGGAGACCCTCATCACGTCCAGCCCGACGCGCCTCGAGGGCGCCGGTGTGGCGCCCGGGGACGTCCAGCCTTCCCTCCGCGCCATCTACGACCAGGTGAAGGACAAGGGCCCGGGCGGCCACATCCTCACCGGTCCCATGTACGTGGAAGGCGCCGAGCCCGGTGACGTGCTGGAGGTGAGGATCCTCTCCATCGGGCTGCCCATCGCCTACGGCTACAACGGGTGCAGCGGCTTCCTGCGGGACCGGTGCGGCGATCCGGGGATGCGGATCCTCCCCCTGGACCGGGAACACATGACCTCGGAGTTCCTGCCGGGGATCACCATCCCCCTGAAGCCGTTCTTCGGGAGCATGGGCGTGGCTCCTCCACCGTCGGAGGGGCGGGTCAGCAGCAATCCCCCCAGCACCCACGCCGGCAACCTGGACAACCCGGAGCTGGTGGCGGGCACGTCGCTCTTCATCCCGGTGCACGTCCCCGGTGCCCTCTTCGAGGTGGGGGACGGACACGCTGCCCAGGGTGACGGCGAGGTGGACCAGACGGCCATCGAGACGTCCCTCACCGGCCGGCTCCAGCTCATCGTGCACAAGGGCCACACCCTGGCGTGGCCCCGGGCCGAGACGCCCACGCACTACATCGCCATGGGGACCGACGAGGACCTCACGGTGGCGACGCGCACCGCCGTGGGGCAGGCCATCGAACTCCTCATGGATGTGAAGGGCCTCTCCCAGGTCGAGGCGTACCGGCTCGTGAGCGTGGCCGGGAGCGTGCGCATCACCGAGCTGGTGGACGGCAAGGTTGGCGTCCATGTCATGATCCCCAAGTCGCTCTTCCCGCCGTCGGAGCGTCCCAGCGTCCTGGGGGGCGCCGACGCCTCGCCTGCGACGGGCATGGGGACGGCGACCGCTCTGGCCGGGCCCACCCGGCACACCGTGTCCTCCGACGGCCATCCCATGGCCGTGTGGGAGAAGCGGCCCCAGGCACCCCGGGCGGCGGTGCTTCTCCTCCATGGGCGGACGTGGAGCGCGCTTCCCGATTTCGACCTCCACGCGCCCGGTGAGAACCTTTCGCTCATGGACGATCTGGTGGCCCGGGGATTCGCGGTCTACGCCCTGGACCAACGGGGATACGGCGCCACTCCGCGGGATTCCACGGGGTGGCTGACGCCGGATCGGGCCGCAGAGGACCTGGCCAACGTGCTCCGGTGGATCCGGGATCGGGAGCCGGGCCGCCCGGTGCACCTCCTGGGGTGGTCGCTGGGCTCCATGGTGAGCCAGCTCACGGCACAGCGGCACCCGGACCTCGTGGATCGCCTGGTGCTGTACGGCTATCCCTATCGGCCCGGTGTGGCGCGGGCGCTGGACGCTCCTCCCGGCGAGCCGCCGCGCGTGGCCAATACGGCCGAGGCCGCCGCCAGCGACTTCATCACCGAGGGTGCCATCAGCGCGTCGGCCCTGGACGCCTACGTCCAGGCCGCCCTGGCCGCCGACCCGGTGCGGGTGGACTGGACGGGCGGAGACGGGTGGAACGCCCTGTCTCCGGAGAAGGTCACCGTCCCCACCTTGATCATCCGCGGAGAGGGGGATCCCATCGCCGGGCCCCCGGCCCAGGTCCGGCTCTACCAGGGACTCGGCAATCCGGACAAGGCGCTGGTGAACGTGGCGGGCGGCGACCATGCCGTCCTCCTCGAGAAGCCCCGTCCGTATTTCGTGGAGGTGGTTGCGACGTTTCTGAACGGGGGCCGGTGACGGTCTACGGGTCCCACCGGAAGCGCGCCAGGTCGATACGGCCACGGGCGTCGAAGGCCACGCCCTCGGCCTCGAGCAGGGCACGCTGGAGGCGTTCCGGGCCCGGGCCGCCGGAGCGGGGGCTGATCTCGCCCTGGGCGTTCACCACGCGGTGCCAGGGCACGTCGCTGTCGTCGGGCAGGGCGGCCATGCAATACCCCACCTGCCGGGCCCTTCCGTGGAACCCGGCGAGGGTGGCCACCTGGCCGTAGGTCGCCACCTGGCCGCGGGGGATGCGGGAAACCACCGCCTGGAATCGGGCGTAGGTGCTGTTCACGACGCAGGAAGATAGACCATCACACGCGAGACGCGAGGAGCGGGGCATGGACGAGATTCGTTACCCCACGGGCCGGTTCACCCCCACCGGGGCGCCGCTGTCGAACGAGGAGCGCGCGGCGCTGACGGGGCGCATCGAGGCGCTGCCCGCCGAGATCGCGGCCGCCGTGACGGGCCTCGGAGATGCGCAGCTGGACACGCCCTACCGCCAGGGAGGGTGGTCCCCCCGGCAGATCGTCCACCACCTGGCCGACGCCCACCTCAACGGCTTCATGCGCTTCAAGCTGACCGTCACCGAGGATCGGCCCACCATCAAGCTGTACGACCAGGAAGCCTGGGCCGACCAGGCCGACGTCACCGGCGTTCCCGTGGAGGTGTCCCTGGCCATCCTCGAGGGTCTCCACGCGCGCTGGGCGCGCCTCCTTCGCTCGCTGGAGCCGAGGGCCTTCGGGCGCCGGTTGGTGCACCCCGAGATGGGAGACCTCGACCTGGACTTCCTCCTCCAGCTCTATGCGTGGCACGGCCATCATCACGCCACGCAGGTGGCCCGTCTGCGGAAGGAGAAGGGCTGGTAGCGTCTCGGACGTACGTTTCGGCTGGGCCATGGCGCGAAACGGCGAGGTCACTAGTTTGAGCGTGTTTCCGAGGCGCCCCTCGCCGCGCCGTCGACCACGCCCGCCGGCACGTGGCCGGCAGTATCCTCCACGCACCGAGTGCAACGTCATGCCTACGATCCTCCACCCGCAGGTGGTCCACTTCGTGGTCGCCTCTCTCCTCCTGGGGCTGCCGCTCTATTGGCTCAGCTTCCTGAAGCGGGGCCGCTTCCTCCGTTCCACGGCGTCCATCCTCCTGGTGGTGGGTACGGTGGCGGCGTGGGTCGCGGTGGACACGGGGAGGGACGCCCATCGCCCCGCCGAGGCGATCCCAGGGGCCCGGACGGTCGTGCAGCATCACGAAGAGCTGGGGGAGCTGACGCGGAACATCTTCACGGGCGTGCTCGCCCTCGAGCTCATCGCCCTGGCCCTCATGTGGGGGGCGGGCAGCGCGGGCCCGTCGGTGATCTCCGTGGAGACGGGAGAGTCCAATGCCGCCGGTGCCTCCACCAAGCGCTTTGCGGCCACGGCCCTCAGCGCGGTGGTGGCCGTCGCGTGGGCGGTGGGGACGTTCCAGCTCTACGAAACGGCGGAGCACGGAGGGGAGATCGTCTACGACCATGCCGGCGGCGTGGGATTCAAGCAGGGTGAGCCGGAGCATGTCGGCAACCTCCTGTTGGCGGGGCTCTTCCAGGAGTCTCGCCAGGCGCGCGAGGCCGGGCGCCACGACGAAGCGGCGAGGCTGGTGGACGTGATGACGCGGCAATTCCCCGACGACACGGAGGTCCAGCTCCTGGGCGTCGAGTCCCTGGTCGTGGATCGGGAGGACGGAAGGGCGGCACTGGACGCCCTGGCGGGCCTGAGCGTCCCGGCCGACAACGCCCTCCTGCAGCTCAGGAAGCAGACGTATGCCTTCGATGCCTACATGCTGCTGAACATGCCCGACTCGGCCCGCGCGGCTCTGGACGCCGTGCCGGAGCTGTACAAAGACAGCCGCATGGTCACCCAACGCCGGGAACGGTTGGGCGGCTGACGGATCGTCCCTACTCCTCGCCGAGCTTCGGCTTCACCTCGCCCGTGGTGTACTGGAGCAGGACGTCCCGGAGAATGCCGGCCAGGTAGTCGTCGCGCTCTTCGGGGTGGGTGAGGCGGTCGAACGTGTCCCTGTCCATCCAGACGCCAAGGCAGTTGGAGCACTGGTCGGCGCTTCCGCCGGCGATTCGGATGGGCACCAGGCGCCCATAGCACTTGGGACACCGGTCCCGGTTCTCTTCCAGCCAATGGGTGCGCTGCTCGGCTTCACGCCGGGCTTCGCGCTCACGGGCCCTGGCCATGCGCTCCTGGAACTCGACGCGATGGAAGTACTCTTCCTCGTTCCTGCTGGGCTTGGACCAGGGACGGTGGGGCAGACGATGGGTGAACTCGCTCATAGGGGACCTCCCGCTCGAGTTCCTTTAGCTTCCTTCTTCTACACGCGTACGAGACGGGTGAGCCGTCGGGCTCTTGACCCCTCCCGTCCCGGGCCTACCCTTCCAGCCCATGAATGACATCATCGAAGATCTGAACTGGCGCGGGATGCTCTACGCCTCCACGGACGGGGCGGCGGAGCATCTCGCCACCTCGCCGCGCACGGCCTACATCGGTTTCGACCCCACGGCCGAAAGCCTCCACGTGGGGAGCCTGCTCCCCATCATGGGCCTCGTGCACATGCAGCGGGCGGGCCACACGCCCATCGCCCTGGTGGGGGGAGGCACGGGCCTCATCGGGGATCCGTCGGGTAAGACGGCGGAGCGTCAGCTCCTCACCAAGGAGAAGGCCGCCGAGAACGCCGAGGGGATCCGGCGCCAGCTGGAGCACTTCCTGGACTTCGACGCCCGGGAGAACGCCGCCCGCATGCGCAACAACCTGGACTGGCTGGGCCCCATCCACCTGGTGGATTTCATGCGGGACTACGGGAAGCATTTCAGCGTCAACCAGCTCATGGCCAAGGAGTCGGTGAAGCGCCGCCTCGAGAACGAGGAGACGGGCATCTCCTTCACCGAGTTCAGCTATGTGCTCCTCCAGTCGTTCGACTTCCTGGAGCTCTTCCGCAGGGAAGGCTGCACGGTCCAGATGGGCGGGAGCGACCAGTGGGGCAACATCACGGCGGGGACGGACCTCATCCGCCGCGTCGAAGGTGGGCGCGCCTTCGGCGTCGTGTTCCCGTTGGTCACCAACGCCGCCGGCACCAAGTTCGGCAAGACGGAAGCCGGCAACGTGTGGCTGGATCCGGCCCTCACGTCACCCTTCCGATTCTACCAGTTCTGGATCAACGCCGACGACGCCGACGTGGGGCGCTACCTGCGCTTCTTCTCCCTCAAGTCGAGGGAGGAGATCGAGGCGCTGGACCAGGCCGTGCGCGACGAGCCTCACGCGCGTACGGCCCAGCGCGCTCTGGCCGAGGAAATTACCGGGAGGGTGCATGGCGAGACCGGGCTGGCCCGGGCGCGCCAGGCCACCGAGGTGCTGTTCGGCGGTGAGATCGAGGGCCTCGGCGGCGATGACGTCGCGGACATCTTCGCCGACGTGCCTTCCTCAACGGTGACGAAGGACGCCCTCTCGGCCGAGGGGATCGGGTTGGTGGAGCTGTTGGCCGACACGGGCGTGGCATCGTCGAAGGGGGACGCCCGCCGGTCCATCGAGGGTGGCGGGATCTACCTGAACAATCACCGTGTCACCGAGGCGGCACACCGGGTCCGCCTCCAGGACGCCATCGAGGGCCGGTTCGTGGTGCTCCGCAAGGGCAAGAAGAGCTACCACCTGGTGGCGGTGGAGGGATGAGCGAGGGGGCGCTCTCCGCGGAGAGCGCCCCCCGATCCACCACCGGGACGGCCGGATCCGGCTAGAACACCACCTGCCATCCGGCGACGACGCCCCAGTCGGCTCCCAGCTGGGGCCCGTCGTATTTCTGGCTCACCGGGAAGATCCACTCCACGCTCAGGTTGTGGCCGGCGAAGCGCGAACCCTCGGGCATGCGCAGGTTCAGGCCCAGGGGCAGATCCAGGCGTCGCCCCGAGCTGAAGTAGCCGTCGTTCCCCGGGTCCTCGGTGGGATCCAGGCCCGGATCGGCGCCGTCGATCCCGTTCCATTTCACGAAGTGGGCACGCGCCGTCACGGCGAAGAAGTCGTTGAGCCGGTAGGCGGCCCACCCGGAGCTCTCGTAGACGTTGCCCACGGTGTACCCAAGGTCGTTCTCACCGAAGCGGATGGTGCCCCGCATCTGGAGGCCCACGGTGGCCTTGTCGTTCTGGGACTGCAGCGTGATGCCGGGAAGGACGCCGAAGGTGCCCCCGCCCGGGCGCATGTCGTAGGGGAGCGGGCCCTGGCCGTTCCGCGTCTGACCCGTGATGTCGGTCTTCCCCGTGGGGATCAGCGCGCCCAGGGAGATGTGGGCCACGGTCCTGCCGGTCCGAAAGACGTTGTACAGGCCTCGGACCTCGAGGTCGCCCAGGTTGTCCGAATCGGTGGCGTAGTAGACACCATCGGTCGTGTACTGCTCACGGTGTCGCTGCGTGTAGCCCACGTTGGCCATGAGCGTGAAGTTGCTGGTGGGCGCGTACTCCACGACCACCTCGTGCAGCACGTTGCTCATGGACAGCGGCGCCACCGGATAGAACTCGAGGGTCTGCTCGAGCCCCAGGGAGTCGCTCTGGAACCAGATGCCCTTCGAATCGAGCTGGGTGAAGCGGTACGAGACCGCCACCTGGCCCCGGTCCAGCGTCCGATCTCCGAGCACGCCGAGCGGAGCGTGGCCGTCCGGACGCTTGGATGTCCACACGGCCTCGTCCTGTTGAGCCGCCAGCGGAGCGGCAACGGCGAGGAGTGCGGCAATGAGCAGGCTCTTCCGAACCATGGAAATTTCCTCCGACGCAGTACGTGTCCGGGCGGACCGGCTTCCTGGCGGTCCGACCCTCAAAATGCCCTGTCCTGCGGGGAAAAAACAAGCGTTCCCTCTCCGGGGGCTCCGAACGGGGCATGTGTGGCGGCTTCTATGGAGCAAACGCCGGGCCACGGAGCGGTGGAAAACGGTCAGTGAACCGCCGATGCATTCCCCTCGTGACCATCCTGCACCCCCGCCGCCGGCGCCGCCAGGACCCGCTCGGGGATGCCGAAGGCGTCAACGAGGAGTCCGGCGTATTCCCGGACCTCCCTGCACAGCGCGTTCACCTGTCCACGGATGGCCCGGGACTTTCCCCCCTCCACGTACCCCGCCTCCAGGTACCAGCCGCGGTGGGTCTCCATGCGCCAGAGGGCATAGAGGGCTGACAGGGTGCTCAGCGCTTCGGAGAGTCCAGGGGAGGGAGCACGGGCCGCGCCGTCCTGGAGGGCCTCCAGCACCAGGACCTCGACGTGGGCGGTGGCCAGCTCCACCAGGTGGTCCTGGCAGCTGTTGATGGCCCGGAAGGTATCCATGCCGTCGTCGACGCGACGCTTGAGACGGAGCGCCACCGAGCGGAGGAGCCGCTCCTCCCGGTAGCGGAACGACGAGGCGTGGAACGCCGGGTCCCGCAGATGCTCCTCGTCGGTGCGGCGCGTGACGATGGGATTGAGCGTACGCACCGATTCTCCGGCGCGCTCGGCCACGAATCGGACCATGTCCCAGAAGCGCAGGTCGCCCATCTCGTGGCGGTAGCGGCTGAGGAGCCCTTTGGCCACGAGCTGAAGGAGAACGCCGTTGGCGCCCTCGAAGGTGGTGAAGACGTCGGTGTCCGCCTTGAGCGCGGCGAAGCGGTTCGCCGCCAGATAGCCCCGTCCGCCGCACGCCTCGCGGCACGCCTGGAGGGTCTCCACGCAGTGTCGGGAGGCCTCCGCCTTGAGGCCCGCAGCCCGAACCTCGAGCACGGGGTCCGGCTCCGCGGAGGGGCCGCCGACCCGCCCCTGCAGATCCCGGATTGCGAAGTGGAGACCGTAGGTCTCGGCCAGCCTGGGGAGGAGCGCCCGCTGCACCACCAGGTAGTCGAGGATGGGGACCTCGCCCTCTCCCTCCGGGCCGAACTGGACCCGGCGGTCGGCATAGCGCACGGCGATGGCCAGGCCGGTCTTGGCGGCGCTCACCGAGGCACAGGCGATGCTCACCCGCCCGGTCACCAGCGTGCCCAGCATGGTGAAGAACCTGCGTCCCGGGCTGGCGATGGGGCTGTGGTAGGACCCCGAGGCATCCAGGGACGCGAAGCGGTCCAGGAGGTTCTCCCGGGGGACCCGGACCCCGTCGAACCATATGCGCCCGTTGTCCACGCCGTTCAGGCCTTCCTTGAGTCCGCGGTCCTCTACCCGCACGCCGGGCAGGACGGCGCCACGCTCGTCGCGTATGGGCGCCAGGAGGGCGTGCACGCCATGATCCTCGCCGCGGACCACCAGGCGGGCGAAGACCGTGGCCATGCGGCCGTGGAGGGCGGCGTTCCCGATCCAGTCCTTTCCCGCCTCCTCCCGGGGCGTACGGATCACCAGCTCGCCGGTGGCGGGATCCCACGTGGCGGTGGTCTCCAGGTCACGGACGTTGGAGCCGTGGGCGGTCTCGGTCATGGCGTAGCAGCCGGGGAGCGCCAGGGTGCCGATGTCCCGGAGGTAGCGCTCGTGGTGCTCTCTGGTGCCGAGCTGGAAGACGCTTCCGCCGAAGAGTCCGAAC
>JASFRY010000003.1:0-29914 GCA_050114675.1 Gemmatimonadota bacterium
GGAAGATGCGCATGAGCTCGGCATGGCCGGGATACCGAAGCGTCTTCTCCACCATGGTGGGCGTGCGCGCGGTCTTCAGGAGGGACCGCAACCCGTCGGTGGCGAACGCCTCCAGGGTGCCCAGCCCCGGGAAATGCACCAGGTCCACGTCGGACAGGGCAGGGACGACCACCTCCTTGCCGTCTCGACGGAAGCGGGCCGGGCGGTTGTACTCCTCCAGCACGTCCGCCGGGGAGAAGGGCGCCTTGTAGTCCCAGGGCCAGTCCCGCTCCACGGGCAGACCGCCCACGAGACACTGGAACGCGTGGGTCTCGTCCAGCGCCTCCTCGAGCTGGCCCAGGACGAGGTTGCTCAGCCCCGGGGCCACGCCGCAGTCCACCAGGCAGGGCACGCCGGCGTTGGCCGCCTTCTCCTGGAGTCCGAAAGCGTCCTCGGGGAAGAACGAGATGTCGACGATGGGCTTTCCGGCATCCAGGACCTGCTCCACGGTGCGGTAGCCCATGAAGCCGGGCACCGCCCCCACCACGAGATCGGCGTCCGCGATGGCGCGCTCCACGTTGGCGGGCTCGGAAAGGTCCAGGCACATGCCGTCGGCACCGTCCTCCATGAGACGGTCCACGGCAACGGGATCGACGTCCGCCACCGCCACGGAGAAGTCTTCCTTGGCAGTGAGGTCTCGCACGATGGCGCCGCCGACGCGGCCGCCTCCAAGAACCACGATGTTCAGGGGAATCCTCCTTGTCTGGCTTCTCTTCGCCGGGCTCCGATGGTTCCCTCCGGGATGGAAGAATCAGTAAAACCCTCGCCGCGTGTGCAAGGGGAGGCGTCTCGGGCGTCATCCAGGTCGAGCACAGTGAACGCCGCGGGTTCCGGCTCGTGGCTCCGGACTGGAGGGACGTATGGGACGTGGACGCGGATTCTGCCTTGCCCTCGTTTTCTTCTTCGCGCTGCCGGCGGCGGCGGTCGCCCAGGGGTGGATCGAGCCGCCCCCGACCACGGGGGGTTTCGCCGTGGACAAGGTGAAGAGCCAGGTGCGGGTGCGGGTGAACGGCCGGGTGGCCCAGGTGGAGGTGACGGAGTGGTTCAGGAACGGCGGGCGCGGGGTCGCCGAGGGCTCGTACCTCTACCCCCTCCCCGGGGAAGCCGTCTTCCAGGGCTTCTCCCTATTCCAGGGCGACGCCGAGCTCCGCGGTGAGATCATGGACGCCGAGCGGGCGCGGGCCATCTACGAGGCGATCGTCCGGCGCCGGAAGGACCCGGCGCTCATCGAGCTGGCAGGAAGCGGTCTCCTGCGCGCCCGGGTGTTCCCCATCGAGCCCGGGCAGGAACGGAAGGTCACGCTGCGCTACACGCAGGTCCTGGCCCGTGCCGGCGACGCCCTCCAGCTGGTGTACGCCGGGGGCGTGCGGGGCCGGAGCGGGGCGGGACCGGAGGGCCGGGGCGATGGCGCTCTCCACGAGGCGGTGGAGACTTCCTTCCAGGTGGTCGCCGAGGATGGCTCCATGTTCCTGGATCCCTTCTCCCCCACCCACGACGTGGACGTGCGCAGGGAGGGGCGGCGGCTCACCGTGCGCGTGAAGGACGCGCTGTCGGGACGCCTCTCCCTCTTCCTCCCCCTCGCCGGGGAGGCCGTGGGGATGTCGGTGGCCACGCACCGCCCGGTGGGTGATGACGGATACGTGATGATCACCCTGTCTCCTGGGCGCGACGCGTCCCGTACGGAGGCCCGTGACGTCACCGTGGTGCTGGATGTCTCAGGGTCCATGTCGGGTGAGAAGATCGCGCAGGCGAGGGCCGCGCTCCGGGGGCTCCTCGGCACACTGGGATCCGGGGACCGGTTCCACCTGGTCTCGTTCTCGTCCGAGGTGCGGATGCTGTCCGAGACATGGCTCGCCGTGAACCAGGCGAACCTCGACGACGCACGCGCCTGGGTGGACCGTCTGGTCGCCGACGGTGGCACGAACATGGGCGCTGCCCTGGACGAGGCCTTCCGACTGGAGAGCCCGGCGGGTCGGCTGCCCGTGGTCATCTTCCTTACCGACGGGCTGCCCTCGGTGGGCGAGCAGTCTCCGGAGCGGCTGGCCGATCGGGCGCAGGACCGGGCCGGCAGGGCCCGGGTCTTCGCCTTCGGCGTGGGCCACGACGTGAATACCCACCTCCTGGATCGACTCAGCGAGGCGGGTCGGGGGACCACCCAGTACGTGGAGCCCGGCGAGAACGTGGAACGGGCCATGGGACTCATGGCCGCCAAGATCCAGCATCCCGTCCTCACGGACCTGGAGATCGCCGGTGCCCCGGTGCGGCTGGAGGAGATCTACCCGGTGCGGCTCCCCGACGTCTTCGCCGGAGAGGAGCTCGTGCTCTTCGGCCGGTACCGGGGCGAGGGCGAGGGAGCCGTGCGGATCCGGGGACGACGCGGCGACCGGCCCGAGGAGATCTCGGTCTCGGCCTCCTTCCCGCACGCCACCGACGCCAACGCGTTCATCCCGAGGCTCTGGGCCTCGCGCAAGCTGGGTCACCTCACGCGGCAGATCTGGACCGAGGGGGAGACGCCGGGCCTCGTGGAGGAGATCCGTCGGGTGGCGCTCCGCTACGGATTGCCCAGCCCCTACACCTCGTACCTGGTGCAGGAACCGGACGTCGTGGCCGCCCGCGATGCCCTGGTGGCCCCCCGCCAGTACGTTCTTCCTGCCGCACCCTCCGCCGCATCCGGCGCAGGCGCGGTGCGCGTCGCGGAGGAGGCGCGGCGCATGCGCGAGGCCAAGTCCATGGAGCGTCTCGACCAGGCCGAGTCGGAGCTGGCCGATCGCGTGCAGACCGTGGGCGGAGGGGCCATGCGCCTGGTGGCGGGGCGCATCTTCCGCCTGGACGAAGGGGTATGGAAGGACGCGGCCACGCCGAGCACGGGTGACGTCGTCCGCGTGAAGGCGTTCAGTCCGGCGTACTTCCGGCTGCTCGAGGCGCTGCCCGAGCTCCGCCCCGTGGCACAGGAGCTGGACCATGTGGTCGTGGCCGGCGCATCGCTGAGCATCGAGATTGGAGAACGGGGCTCGGCCACGCTGAGCCCGGCGGAGCTGGCGGACACGGTGCGCCGCTTCCGCACCCGCAGCTGAGTCACGAGGACCACGTTGAGCGCCGACTGGAACGAGCTGTATCGGGCCATCTTCCCGGACCTGGTCCGGTTCCTCCACCGCAAGGTGTGGGACCCGGACCGGGCTCGGGACCTGGCCCAGGAGGCCTTCGTGCGGGCGCTGCGGCACCAGCCCCGGAAGCCCCGCCCCTGGCTGTTTCAGGTCGCGGCCAACCTGGCGCGAGACGAGGCGCGGACGGTGCTGAGGCGCAAGCGCCACCTGGCTCTGCTCAAGAGCGAGGCCGAGGAGGCGAGGCCGTCGGCGGCCGATCCCGCGGCGGCCACCCTGGAGCGGGAGCGGTGGGAGCAGGTCCGGGAGGGGCTGGAGCAGCTGAGCGAGCGGGACCGTGAGGCGCTCCTGCTCTGGGACGCGGGGTTGGACTATGCCGAGATCGCGCGGCAGACCGGCCTCGCGGTGGGCGCCGTGGGAACGACCCTGTCACGGGCCCGGCGCCGGTTGGTGGACGCGGTCCGACGGAAGGAGGCAGACGATGTCGCACGTGGATGAAGGCACGCTCCACGCGTACCTGGACGGGGCGCTCGACGCGGTTCTACCGGCGGACGAGGCGGCCCGGGTGCGCCGGCACCTGGAGCTGTGCGACGAGTGTGCCGCCCGCCTCGAGGAGGAGCGGGCCCTTCGGGCCGAGGCATCCCACATCCTGGGACGGGCGGCCCCGGAGACACGGGATCTCCCGCCGTTCGAGGCGTTGTTGGCACGGGCCGCCGCGGAGCCCGGCGAATCCGGACCTCGAGTGCCGAAGGGACGGCGGCTCCAACGCCTGGCGTGGGCGGCCTCGGTGGTCCTGGCCGTGGGGGCCGGGTGGATGCTCAGGAGCGCGTCCGCACCCCGGCTCGGTGAGCCGGCCAGACAGGGGGCTGCGGCATCGACGGAGCGCGGAACCACCGAGGCCCCGGCGCCGGCCCTGACGAGCGGTGCTTCGCAGGAGATGGAATCCGAGGAGGCGGGGCGCTCCACCGTGGAGGACGAGGGCCCGTCCGGCGGCGTCGGGGCGCGTCAGGCTGCGGCGGGGGCCGTGGCGGAGCGCCGGGAAGAGCTCCCTGGAGCCAGCGACGCGACGACTGCCGACCTGGCCGCTGCGCCGAGGGTGGCCGAGAAGGAGACGGCCGTCGCGGCCGACACGCAGAAAGCGGCCGCGCCGCTGATCCTCGAGCCCCGCCCGTCCGTCGCCGCGGCGGGGGCGCGTCCCGCCACGCCGTCTCCCGAGAGAGCGCTCGACTCCCTGGCGCTCGTCCTGGACTCGCTGAGCTTCCCCCGGACGGCGGAAGCCGCGCGAGCGGCCACGGCGCAGACCGAGGCGAAATCGGCACCGGGGGCCTTCGCCCCCTCCCCGCCCTCCGCCACGCAGGCGTCGGCGCCCGCATCCGAGCGTGCCGTGCTCCCGGTGGTGGACGCCACGCGCCGGGGTGACACGGCGCTGACCGGGAATGCCGCTACCGTCGCGGACCAGAAGATCGGCGCCGCCTTCCTGGCTACCTCCGCGGAGGCACGCTCCCCACGCGGTGAGACGGCCAGCCTCGCGGTGCCGGGGCTCGTCGTGGTGTCGGTGGTGCGACTGGATGCGGGTGAGGTTGCCGGGGCCGTCCGGGTCCGCCAGCTTCTTGCTTCCGGAGACACTCTGGAGATCGTCCACCTGCCCCCTGGTGTGCGCCCCTCGGCGCTTCCTCCGGCTACCGACGGCGAAAACCAGCGCATCGTCAAACGCGACGATGGATGGCTCGTGCTTCGTGCCCCCGTCTCTCGCGACGTTCTGGAGGAGATGGCACGCCGTCTGGATTCCCTTCGCTGAGCACCTGAAGAGGTGGGCATGAGAACGACGACGATCCTGGTCGCCACCCTGCTGATCGCCGCCCGGGCGGCCGCGGGGCAGAGCGCCGACGCCCTGAGGAAGGCCGCGGCCACCATCACCCCGGAGGAGTACGCCTGGCGCGTAGGCGTCATCGCCGACGACTCCATGCAGGGCCGGAACACCCCCAGCCCAGGCCTGGATCGCACGGCGCGTTGGATCGCTTCGGAGCTGGAGCGCCTCGGTTTGAAGGGCGGGGCGGAGGATGGGAGCTTCATCCAGCGCTATCCCCTGGAGAAGACGGAGCTCGACACGGTGGCGTCCGCCCTCCAGGTGCGGGGCGGGCCACGCCTGGCCTTCGGGGCCGACCTTCTCCCCATCCTCGGCGCCACGCAGAGCCGGGTGGAGGGGAAGCTGGCTGTGGTATCGGGCGACCTGGATGCCGATGCGCTGGGACGCGCCGACCTGGAGGGCAGCATCGTCGTGCTCCGCACCGCTTCCGATGCGTCGGCCGGCCGGCGGGCGCTCTACGGAACGCTGGGTGCCCTGCGAACGGCCGGAGCTTCCGCGGTCCTTCTGATGGACGATTCCGACGACGCCACATGGACGTCGGGGATAGGGCGAGCCCTGGAGCCCAGGGTGGGCGTGGCCGGATCGTCGCGGGGCGGTGGCAGGGGGCGTGGCTCCTTCCCGCCGCTGGCCCGTATCCGGGCGGTGGCGGTGGCGCGCGTCCTCGAAGGATCCGGCGTGTCTCTGGACGATTTGCCGGCTGCAGGTGCCATGAAGGTCACCGAGGTGCCGGGACGCACGGCCACCCTCGAGCTCTCCGTGAGGACGGGCGCGTCCTCGGCGCCCAACGTGGTGGGCATCCTGGAAGGGAGCGACCCCGAGCTGAAGGAGCAGTATGTGGTGTTCTCGGCCCACATGGATCACGTGGGCATGGGCACGCCGGACGAGCGGGGAGACTCCATCTTCAACGGCGCCGACGATGACGCATCGGGGAGCGCCGGCGTGCTGGAGATCGCCGAGGCGGTAGCCTCGCTCGCCACACCGCCCCGGCGGTCCACCATCTTCCTCTGGGTGAGTGGAGAGGAGAAGGGACTGTGGGGGAGCGCGTACTACGCGGAGCATCCTTCGGTGCCCGTGGACAGGTTGGTGGCGGACCTGAACATGGACATGATCGGCCGGAACTGGCCCGACACCATCGTAGCCATCGGGAAGGAGCACTCGGACCTGGGGGAGACGCTCAACAGGGTCAACCGGGCGCATCCCGAGCTGGGCATGACGGCCATCGACGACATCTGGCCGGAGCAGAACTTCTACCAGCGCTCCGACCACTTCAACTTCGCCCGCAGGGGCGTGCCCATCCTCTTCTTCTTCAACGGCACCCATCCCGACTACCATGGCCGGGACGACGAGCCGGACCGCATCGACGCCGACAAGGCGTCGCGCATCAGCAAGCTGGTCTTCTTTCTCGGGATGGACGTGGCTGCCCGCACCGAGCCTCCCCGGTGGAATCCTGAGAGCTACAAGCGGATCGTGACGCAGGGGCGGTAGCGCCCTGTCGTCGCCGCAGCGTGTCGGAGGCGCGTGACGTGTCCTCCCCAGGGGACAGTTCCGGACAAAGAAGACGGCGCCCCGGCGGTTCCGCCGGGGCGCCGTGGCACACGCAGGGTCAGCGCGTGGGTCAGTTCATGACCTCGCTGGGCCCGGGAAAGACCCGGAAAAGATGTTCCAGCCCCAGCGCGTGGAGCACATTCCACGTCGCATAGGGCAGGGCACGCACCCAGACCCGGTCTCCCGGCGGGGCCTGGAGGCGCGCCGTGAGAATGAGCGCCAGATCCTGCAGATCAGGCCGATGAAGCCCCGTGAAATCGAAGACCAGATCGGTTTCCGGGCGTTCGTCGGTTCCCTCCGCGGCCTGCGCCTCCGATCCTGCCAGGAGCGCGAGGCGTGCGGTGTCGCCGCCTGTGTCCCTTCGGTTCGGTCCCATGGTCGCCTCCTCGTGAAGTCCACCCACCCACACGTCCTGCTGTCCCTCTATCTATCAAGACCCGTGCCAGGACTGTCTTGTTAGAATCGGGGCGGTTTCCTGCCACCCTGGCAGATGATGGGCCGAGGTGGGGGGCGGTACCATGGCTGAATGCGACACCCTGGCCTGATTCGTGTATGAAACGGAGATTGGAGGATGGACCGGGCCCCGTGGCAGCGGGCTCCGTCCGTTCCGCGACCTCGGAAGGAGGGAGGCCATGAACATCATCCGACGAACCGCGATCGCCGTGCTCGCACTCACGGCCGTGGCACCACGGATCCTGGCCCAGGAGCAGGACACGCAGGCGCGGGAGGCCTACTTCCGGGCCGTGGCCGAGTTCTTCTCCCTGCCGCCGTCGGAGGTGTCCATCATCGGCGAATGGCGCCTCGCATCGGACGAGATCCCCGTGGCGCTCTTCGTGGCGCACCGGGCGGGGGTGTCTCCCGAGGCGGTGGTGGCGCTGCGCCGGTCCGGCAAGAGCTGGTCGGAGCTGGCAAGGAGGTTCCGTCTCGACGCGTCCCAGTTCTACGTGCCGATCCCGGCCGGGGCGTCGGCCGGGCGGCTGCAGGATGCCTACGACCGCTACCGAGGGGTCTCCGCCGACCGGTGGGGTGAGGTGTCTCTGGCGGACAGCGACATCGTGGGGCTGGTGAACCTACGGATCCTCGCCCAGACACTGCGCATGCCGCCCGAGACCGTGTTGGCCCGGGCCGGCAACGGGTCGTGGGCCCTGCTCTACGCGCGCCTGATCCGCGACAACGACGGATCCCGGGACCGCCAGGAGCGTCCGTGACCGAACCGCACATGATCCCCCTCGAGGGCTACGAAGCGCCGACGGTGGAGCAGATGCGCCGTGAGGCGGAGTCCTTCCTCGCCCGCATGCGTCGCAGGCGGACGGTGCGCACGTTCTCGGATCGGCCCGTCCCACGGGACGTGGTGGAGCGCTGCCTGCTGGCGGCTGGAACCGCCCCCAACGGCGCGAATCGTCAGCCATGGCGCTTCGTGGTCGTGGGTGATCCCAACACGAAGCGGACGATCCGTGAGGCGGCGGAAGAGGAGGAGCGCGCCTTCTATCACGGCGGGGCGCCGAAGGAATGGCTCGACGCCCTGGCGGCTCTCGGGACCGACGAGCACAAGCCGTTCCTGGAGCGGGCTCCCTGGCTCATCGCCATCTTCGCGGAGAGCTACGAGCTCGGACCCGATGGGTCCCGGCGCAAGAACTACTACGTGAACGAATCCGTGGGCATCGCCACCGGGATCCTCATCACGGCCCTGCATCACGCCGGGCTGGCGACGCTCACCCACACCCCCTCACCCATGAAGTTCCTGAACGGGATTCTCGGGCGGCCCGAGAACGAGCGGCCTTTCCTCATTCTGGTGGTGGGCTATCCCGAGGAGGGGACCACGGTGCCCGACATCTCGAAGAAGCCGCTCGAGGACATCGCGGTCTTCGTGGAGTAGCCAGCCGGGGGACGCTTCCCTAAACTGCCGGAGCACCTCGCTTCCAGCTCGGACGCGCCAGACAGCCCTCCCTCATCCGGATTCCATGGGCCAGGACGTAAGCGGCGAACCCACGGGCCCTGACGCCGTCAGGGCGTTCACCAAGGCGCTCCTGCGCGACCTCCAGGCTCTGGAGCAGATGCTCCAGCAGGACCTCATCGAGTCGGGGGTGCGCCGGATCGGCGCCGAGCAGGAGATGTTCCTGGTCAACCGCGGGTGGCGGCCGGCTCCCGTCTCCCTCGAGGTCCTCGAGCAGCTGAACGACCCGGCGTACACCACGGAGCTCGCCCGCTTCAACCTGGAAGCCAACGTGGAGCCGCGGCTCCTCGAAGGACGGTGCTTCTCGGACATGGAGCGGCGGATCCAGGAGATGGTGGACGCGGTCCGGGATGCCGCCTCGGACCACGATGCCGACGTCGCCCTGGTGGGCATCCTGCCCACCCTCTCCAAGTCGGACCTCTCCCTCGAGAACATCACGCCCCGTCCCCGCTATTTCGCCTTGAACGACGCCCTGTCCCGCATGCGGGGGGGTGAGCCGTACAAGCTGCGCATCGAGGGGACGGACGAGCTCTACATCGAGCACGACTCGGTCATGCTGGAGGCGTGCAACACGAGCTGTCAGGTGCACCTGCAGGTCGAGGCGAGCGAGTTCGCGCACGTCTACAACGTGGCCCAGCTCATTACGGCACCCGTGCTGGCCGCCGCCGTCAACTCGCCGGTGCTGCTGGCGAAGCGCCTGTGGGACGAGACGCGGATCGCCCTCTTCCAGCAGTCCGTGGACACCCGCAGCGCCACCGTGCACATGCGGGAGCTGTCGCCTCGCGTGCGGTTCGGGGAACACTGGGTCAGCGAATCGGTGACCGAGCTCTTCCAGGAGGACATAGCCCGGTTCCGCGTGCTCCTGACCAGCAAGGTGGACGAGGATCCGCTGCAGTGCCTCAAGGAAGGCAAGGTGCCCCGTCTGCAGGCGCTCCAACTCCACAACAGCACCGTGTACCGGTGGAACCGCCCGTGCTACGGCGTTGGAGGCGGCAAGCCCCATCTGCGCATCGAATGCCGGGTTCTTCCGGCAGGGCCCACCATCCTGGACGAGGTGGCCAACGCAGCCTTCTGGATCGGTCTCGTCATGGGGGGCGCCCGGCGCTTCGGCGACGTGAGCCAGCGCATCGAGTTCGACGAGGTGAAGGAGAATTTCCTGGCCGCCTCACGCCACGGGCTCAAGGCGGGCTTCCACTGGCTGGAGGGCGAGACATGGTCAGCGCGCCGGCTGATCCTGGACGAGCTCCTTCCTCTGGCGCGCGAGGGACTGACGGGGGCGGGGGTGGATGCGTCGGACGTCGATCGCTACCTGGGGGTAATCCAGGAGCGCGTGGAGGCGGGGATCACGGGCACCGTATGGATGATGCGCTCCTTTGCGGCCATGAAGGACCATGGCACGCGCGCGGAGCGCCTGGCCGCCGTCACGGCCGGCATCGTGCACCGGCAGCGCCAGGGAGCGCCGGCCCACACCTGGGAGCCCGCCGACATCCACGAGGCGGGAGGGTGGCGCTCCAACTACGTGCGCGTGGAGCAGTACATGACCACTTCGCTCTTCACCGTGCACGAGGACGAGCTGGTGGACATGGTGGCGTTTCTCATGGACCGGAAGACCATCCGGCACGTCCTGGTGGAGGACGACCAGCACCGCCTGGTGGGGATCGTGTCCTATCGGTCGCTGATCCGGCTCATGGCCGAGGACTTCAGCCGGGGGGAGGAGGCGCCGCCGGTGAAGGCCATCATGGAGCGGGATCCGGTGTCCGTGGCACCGGAGACGCCCACGCTGGATGCCATCGATCTCATGCGGCGTCACCGGGTATCGTGTCTTCCGGTGGTCAAGCAGGGGAAGCTGGTGGGCATCGTGAGCGAGCGGGACTTCATGCCCATCGCCTATGAGCTGCTCGAGGAGAAGCTGAGAGAGCTTTGAGGGCGTATCCAGAGAGTTTCGGCGTCGAGGGTGTTGCCCCGGTCTCCATCCACGACCGTGTCCTGGGTCGTGTCCGAGGCGAACGCCCAGGTCCTACGCTCATCGTGGTCGGTGGCATCCACGGCAACGAGCCTGCCGGCGTGCAGGCGTTGGGGCGGGTCCTCGCCAGACTGGGCGCCAGGTCCCGGGACATGCGGGGGGATTTCGTGGCCCTGGCTGGGAACCGGGCGGCCCTGGAGGTGGGGCGCCGCTTCATCCACATGGACCTGAATCGGGCCTGGACCGACGACCGTCTCGAGCGGCTCCGGGCCACCGGGGACGTGGAGGGGCTGGCGGAGGACCAGGAGCAGCTGGAGCTGCTGGAGCAGATGGAGGCCGTGGTCCGCCGGGCCCGCGGTCCGGTGTTCGTCCTCGACCTCCATACCACGTCGGGGGTGGGCGGGCCGTTCACCACCTTCGGAGACACGCTCCCCAACCGGGACTTCGCGAGCCACATCCCCGTCCCCATGATCCTTGGGCTCGAGGAGCTGGTGGAGGGGACGCTGTTGGCCTTTCTCAGCCGCAACGGGATCGTGGGCGCCGTGTACGAGACGGGCCAGCACGTGGAGGGAGCGGCCGTGGACCGGGCGGAGGCGGGGGTCTGGATCGCCCTCCAGGCCGCGGGTGTCTTCGCGGAAGGTCGCCTCCCGGAGGCGACTGTGGGCCGCAAGCTCCTGCAGCGCGAAGCCAACGGCATCCCCAGGGTCCTGGAGATGCGGTACCGCCACGACATCCGCCCCGAGGACGGCTTCTGCATGGAGCCGGGCTACAAGAACTTCGAGCCCGTGGTTCAGGGCCAGGTGGTGGCCCGGGACGTGCGGGGCGACGTGCGCGTAGGCGAGACCGGAAGGCTGCTCATGCCCCTGTACCAGGAGCAGGGTCAGGACGGCTTCTTCCTGATCCGTGAGTTCCGGCCCTTCTGGCTCTTCGTGTCCCAGGTGCTGCGCCGCATGCGCGTGGACCGGGTTGCGCATTGGCTCCCCGGCGTCCAGCGCGATCCGTCACTTCCCGACGCGGTGGTCGTGAACAAGGGGGTGGCCCGCTGGTACGCGCTGCAGCTCTTCCATCTCCTCGGATACCGGCGGCACGAGGACGCGGGGCCCCGGCTGGTCCTGGGGAGGAGGCGCTACGACGAGGCCAGGTACGTGGAACACGGACAGCCCCCCGGAACGCTGACGTAGGACGACGTCCATGTGTGGTCGCTATACCCTGGCGGCGCCGGCGGACGAGCTGGTGGAGGTGTTCGACCTTCCCCCCGTGACCTTCGCGTGGGAGGGGCGCTACAACGTGGCACCGGGGCAGGAGGCTCCCGTGGTGGCGGAGGACCGCCAGGGCCGCCGCATGGGGCTTCTCTGCTGGGGGCTGGTGCCGTCGTGGGCGGACGACCCCGGCCGCCCTTTCGTCAATGCCCGGGCCGAGACCGCGCACCGTACACGTTCGTTCCGGGAAGCCTTCGCGCGCCGACGCTGCCTGGTGCCTGCGGACGGGTTCTACGAGTGGCTGCGGGACCAGGGCGGCAAGCGCCCGTTCTGGCTCCACCCCAGCGGGGGCGGCGTCCTGGCCCTGGCCGGGATCTGGGAGCGGTGGGACCGGCCGGGTCGGGCGGCGCGTCACGGCTTCGCCATCCTCACCGTGGACGCCAACGAGGACGTGGCTCCCATCCACGACCGCATGCCCCTCGTCGTGCTACCGTCCGAATGGGATCCGTGGCTGGCCGCGGATACACCTCTCGACCGACTCACCCGCATCGTCCGTCCCCTGCGGCCAGGGGCGCTGCAGGGCCACGAGGTCTCGACTCGGGTGAACACGCCGGCCGAAGACGACGCGGGACTCATCGAGCCGGTGTAGTCCAGGCTCCCCTCGGTCGTACGTTGGAAGGGTGTTGTGACCAAGCGGCGGAATTCAACAAGGCAGGAGCACGTGACGCGACATCGGAACTACCGGCTCATACCGGTCCTGGCGGCGTTGGCCGTGGCTACCGGGTGCACCAATCCCGCCCAGTCCGAGGACGCGGCCCGGGGAACCTATCTTCTGGAGACGGTGAACGGAGCCGAGCCGCCGGTGACGGTGGAGCAAGGGGCGGCGGGGACCACCGAGATCACGGACGGCGCCGTGCGCCTGGAGGGCAGTGGGGACTGCTCGTTCGAGCGTACGCTCCGGGTCACGTCGGGAGGGTCGACGACCACCAGTGTGGACGCGCACGCGTGCACGTGGCTTCGGAACGGCTCGGCACTCTTCCTGACGCTTGCCGATGGCGGCGCGCTCCCCACGACCTACGACGAGACCCGGGGATCCATCGCCCTCACCTACCAGGGCATCGACATGGTCTTCGTACGCTGAGGACGGTGGGGCCGCCGACGCGGATCAGTTGGCGCCCACGGTACGGCCCCGGGCCCAGCTTCGCAGGGTCTCCACGCGCTCGCTCATCGTCACCGAGATCGGGCGGGTTCCCCGTGCCTCCGCCAGGAGCCCTTCGGTGGTGACCCGGCCGCCGGAGGAGAAGGCGGTGTAGAGGGCGCTCACCACCACCTCCTCGATCTCGGAGCCACTGAAGCCCTCCGTGGCGTCGGACAGAGCGTCCAGATCGAACGTGGCAGCATCGTGCCCCCGGCTCTCCAGATGGATCCGGAAGACCTCGGATCGGGTGGCGGCATCCGGGAGGTCCACGAAGAAGATCTCGTCGAAGCGCCCCTTGCGCAGGAACTCGGGGGGCAGGCGCTGGATGTCGTTGGCCGTGGCCACCACGAAGACGTCACCCCGGCGGTCCTGCATCCATGAGAGGAAGCTGCCCAGGATCCGCTGGGAGACCCCTCCGTCCTCGGTGCCACCCGCCGCAAAGGCCTTCTCCAGCTCGTCGATCCAGAGGACCACGGGCGCCATGCGCTCGGCGGCCTTCATGGCTCTCTTGAAGTTGGCTTCGCTCTCTCCGATGTACTTGTTGTAGAGGTTGGAGGGATCGAGCTTGAGCAGGGGCAGCTCCCACTCGGACGCCACCGCCTTGGCCGAGAGGCTCTTCCCGCACCCCGGCACGCCCAGGAGGAGGACGCCCCGGGGAAACGTGAGACCGAACTCCTCGGCCCGCTCCGGGCTCCGCACCACCGCCTTCCGCTTGCCCAGCCACGCCTTCAAGGTCCTCAGGTCGGCGATGCCCGCCATGGTGGCTTCGGTAGGGAAGTACTCCAGGAGCCCTTCTCGCTCCACCACCTCCCGCTTGGCGTCGATGACCGTACGGATGTCTGCCGACGTGAGCCGGCCGTCCTCCACGATGGCCTTGGTGAGGATCTTCTGGGCCTCCATGAGCGTGAGACCGGAGAGGTTCTTCACCAGCGCCGAGGTCTCCTCGTGGGTCAGGGACACCTCCACGTGCCCCCGGGACGAGAGGTCGCGCACGATGTTGCCAAGGAGATCCCGGAACTCGGCGTCGGAGGGACCCGGGAGCGTCACGGTGGCCGAGATGTCCTTGAGGACGCCTGGAAGCTCCACGCCCTCGGCGGTGAGGACCAGCGCGCCGTCGCGCTCCTCCATGGACCTGGCGGCGTCGCGCACGTACGACTGCAGGGTGTCGTGGCCCTCCAGCCCCCCGGCCAAGCCCTGCATGTGGTAGACGCCGCCCGTGGGCGACGCCTCGATGTTGCGCACCGCCTTCACCGGGTCCTTGGAGTCGTAGAGCGGATCTCCGGTTCCGTCTCTCACCAGCCCCCGGGAACGGGTCCAGGTGAAGAAGGGCACGCCGATGGCGTCGGCCACGTGGTGGAGGAGCCCGGCGGCCCGGTCCTCCTCGCGCGTATCCAGGTAGATGAGCCCGTACCGGGAGCGGATGAGGAGCTCCAGGTCTTTGAGGGCATCCTTCGGCATGATGTCAGGAGGCTTTGGGGAGCTTCTGCAGGGATTCGGTCACCACGCTGTCCAGGTGCAGATCGAGCTGCGGGAACGCGATGACGATACCGGCGTCCTTCAGTTCCCACCATATGGCCTCGTGGAGATTCGACAATGACCGACGCGCGGTCCAGGGATCGTCCGTCCACACGGAGACGTCGAAGATCACCGCCGAGTCGCCGAACGCCTCCATGAGCACCATGGGGTCGTGGCTCTTCTCCCGTCCCTCCACTTCATCGGCCGCCCGCTCCAGGGCCTCGCGCACCTGGCGCACGTCCGAGTCGTAGGTGACGCCCACCCGGCAGCGGACCCGGTAGAAGGAGTCCCGCATCGTGAAGTTGGTCACCGTGCCCTGGGCCAGGGTGGAGTTGGGGATGATGAGCTGCTCGTCGTCACGGGTGCGGGCCACCGTGCTGCGGATGCGGAGCTCCTCGACCCGCACCACCCGGCCCTCCACCTCCAGGACGTCGCCGGGCTTGATGGAGCGCTCGAAGAGCAGGAGGAGGCCGGAGATGAAGTTCTGCGCCACGCTCTGGAACGCGAAGCCGATCCCCACCCCCAGCACGGCGCTGGCGGCGAAGATGGCGGAGAGGTTGAAACCCAGGTTGGTCACCGCAGTGCCCAGACCCACGGCGAGCACGAGGTAATGGATGAGCCGACGGGCGATGGCCTTGGTCCCGGGGTCGGCTACGCCCTGCTTGTCGAGGGCTCGTTCGGCGCTTCGCCGCATGAGGCGGGAAACGAAGAGGGTGAGGAGGATGACCACCGCGAAGGTGGCCAGGTCCACGAGGGTGATGGAGCGCCCCTGGATGGTGAAGAGAGGGTGCTTGATCACCTCCTCCAGGATGCGGGCGAAGTCGGTGAAGCTCATGCGGTCTCCGGGGCTGGAGGATCGACGGCGTATCCCGGCAAGCTGCCCCGGCCGGCTTCGTGGGTCCAGTTGTTACCTTCCGTTGCGGAATCGGAAGGACCCCGACCCTCACGTACATGCTCCGGAGCCGAGCCGTGTCAGACGAGACCATCGTGGTCTACCAGAAGCCGACCTGCACGACGTGCCGAAAGCTCTTCAAGCTGCTGGACGGCGAGGGCGTCGCGTTCGAGCGCGTCAACTACTTCCTGGAGCCGCTGTCCCGCGTCCGCCTCTCCCGGCTGTTGAAGAAGGCCGGCCTCAAGCCCCGGGACGTGCTCCGGGCCCGTGCGCCCCAGTACAAGGCGCTGGGGCTCGCCGACCCCTCCGTCTCCGACACCCGGCTCCTGGACCTCCTCGTCGAGCATCCGGACCTGCTCCAACGCCCCATCGTAGAGCGAGGGGACCGGGCGGTGCTCGCGCGGCCGGTGGAGCGGGTGAGGGAGATCCTCTAACGGACCCCTGGGCGCACGCCCGCGCCCGGAACCGGGCGCCTCACGGGGCCGAGAGCGAGGGGTGTCCGACGCCGCCGCTTCAGTCCTGGCTCACCGCCGGTGGCCCGCCCCTGCGCGACGTGATCAGCCGTCCCGGCGTCGTGTAGAGGATCTCTCCGTCTTCCACCACGAAATCACCGTTCACCAGCACGTGCACGATCCCCTCGGCATGCCGGTGTGGATCGAAGAACGTGGCCTTGTCGGCAATGCGATCGAGGTCGAAGACCACCAGGTCGGCCCAGAAGCCCTCCCGCACCTGCCCCCGGTCCCGGAGCCCCATGATCTGGGCCGGAAGGGAGGTGGAAGACCGGATGGCGGCCTCCAGGGAGAGGGCGTGGTCCTCCAGGGCATAGTGGCGGATCTTGCGGGGGAACGTCCCGTAGTAGCGCGGGTGCACGGGCCCGTCCTCGGGCACCGCGATGCCCCCGTCGGTGACGGTGGCCACCCACGGCTGGGCGGCGTAGGCATCCACGTCGATCTCGGACATGGAGAACCCTCGCATGCGCCCGCCGCCCCGCCGCTGCGGATCGCCCTCGAGCTGGAGGAGGATCGCCATCTCTACCGGGTCCACACCCCGCGCGTCGGCCACCTCTTGGAGGTTCTTCCCCACCAGGGACGAATCGGGGTACTCGAAGATCACCACCCGGTCCGCGCCGCCCCGGCGCCGGATCTCATGGCGGATATCTTGCCTGATCGCGGCTGCGGTCTCCGTGTCTTCCAGCCCCTCGCGGAGCATGTCCGCCGGGGGACGCGCATCCTCGCGCCGCCTCGCCGCCGGGTCCGCCAGCGCCCAACCTGGAATGAGCACAGTGTTCCCGTCGGTGCCGCTGGTGGGGTAGGGATACTGGTCGGCCCAAACGCGCACGCCCTCGTCCCGGGCCCGCTGGATGAGCTGGATGACGGCGCCGCTCGTGCCCCAGAAGTGGGCGCCCTTGGCCTTGATGTGGGAGGCGACCACCTTGGCGCCGGAGCGCCGTCCGATATCGATGGTCTCCAGGACCGCGTCCATGAGGGTCGGCTGGCCCGGCGGATCCTGGCTGGGCCAGTACCACATGGGATCGGCGCCCTCGCTCCGCTCGTGGGAGATGTACACGCCGTCCCAGGGCACCAGCTCCTCGGCCAGGGCCTCCACCTCGTCGGTGGTGCTCCAGCGGCCGGGTACGTACTCGAGGCCGGCGCTCAACCCCACGGCACCCTCCTCCAGACCCTGGCGGACCAGGGCGCGCATGCGCCGGATCTCGTCGGGCGTGGCCGAGCGCCGGAAGTCGTCGCCCATGACCATGCGCCGCACCGTCCCGTGGCCCACCATGAGCATGACGTTGGGCCCCACGCCCTGGCGCTCCAGGAGCGCCCGCTGGTCGCGGATGGGCCAGGGCGAGCGCCCGTCCTGGTTCACCACCACGGTGGTGATGCCTTGGGACACCAGGTTGGGCGCGGCCTTCCGCTTCAGCGAGTCGGTGCGGATGGTGGCATCGCCGATGTCCGCGCTCCCGTCGTCGGCGTGGGAGTGCTCGTCGACGAAGCCCGGCGCGACGTAGAGCCCACGGGCATCGACCACCCGCGTGGCCGGGGACCCCGCCAGGGGACCGACGGCCACGATGCGTCCGTCCCGGATCCCCACGTCGGCCCTGAACCATGGATTGCCCGTGCCGTCGAGGATGCGGCCGTTCACGATGAGGAGGTCGAAGGGTTCGTCGGCTGCACCGCGCTGCTGCGCCGCCAGCGGAGCGGACGAGAGAACGGCGGCCAGGGCTGCGACGAGGACGGAGCGAGGCACCGTCGCGCCCCGGTGCCCCTCGGCGACCCTCATCCCGCCACTTCGTCGAAGGTGGCCCGGATCCGTCCGAGTCCTTCCCTCAGCTCGTCCGCGGGGTTTCCGAAGCCGATGCGGAGGTATCGGTCCATGCCGAAGTGGTCGCCGGGGACGACGAGCACGCTCTTCTCCGTACGGAGCTTCTCGGCGAACTCCGTGGAGTTCACGTCCGCGGCGTAGTGCATGTAGCAGATGGCTCCGGCGTCGGGGAGCCGGTAGCGGAATCGTCCCTCCTGCTCGTCCATCCACTCCTGTAGGAGACCCAGGTTGGCCCGGATGATGCCCCGGGTGCGCTCCAGGATCTCCGCCCGCGTCCCCGGCTCCAGCGCCACGGTCGCCAGGTGATCCGAGAGGCTCGCGGGGCTGATGGTGGTGTAATCGGTGCGGCCCCACAGCTCCGCCGCCACCTCGGCGGGTGCCACGATCCACCCGAGGCGCAAGCCCGGGAGGCCGTAGGCCTTGGACAGGGAGTTGGTCACCAGCACCCGGTCGTGCCGGCCCCAGAAGGAGGGCGTCGGGTTCCCTTCCACCACCTCCGCGCCTCCGTAGACCTCGTCGGTCAGGATCCAGGCGCCATGGCGCTCGGTGAGGCCGGCAATGGCGTCCATGGCCGCAGGGCTCAGCACGGCGCCCGTGGGGTTGTTGGGGTTGGTCACGAGCACGAAGCGCGCGCCGTCGTCGAGCGCCGAGGCCAGCGCGTCCAGATCAGGCTGCCAGCCGTGCTCCTCGAGGAGACTCACGGCGTGGATCCTCGAGCCGAACGACTCCAGCAGTCCCGGCACCTGGCCGTAGTTGGGTACGAGGACGGCCGCCTCACCCTCGGCCTCCATGAGGTGCCAGAAGGACGTGAAGTTGGCCTCGGCGCCCCCGACGGTGACCAGCACGTTGGCGTCGGTCGCGCCGGGGTAGAGCGCGGCGATGCGGGAGCGCAGCTCGTCGGAGCCGTTGGACTGGCCGTACCCGAGTCGCACGTCGTCCACGCCGCGTTCCGCGCCGGCCAGCTCCAGGAGCTCTCGGACGGTGAGCGGGTGGACACCCGACTCGGAGAGATTGATCTCCACCCGATGCTCCCAGGTGGACTGATAACGCTCCATGCGGAAAGGTGCGTAGCGCACGGGATGGCTCCGAACGATGAGGTGGACTGCGTCGCGACGTGGCAGATCCTACGGAGGGGGGAGTCCGGGGACAACCGCCGCGCGGAGCGGTGAGCGGACCCCCGGGGCGGCGTTCGGGGTTGATCCCCCGTTTCGGCGACCTGTTAGATTCCGGTCCTCCGATCGAGGCACACACGGCCCGGCTCCGTGCCGGGTCGACCACCCCTGGTTTCCCATGAGCGACATCATCCTTCCCGACGCCCAGGTTCACCGCGGACATCACGCCCGTATCGTTCTCGTCGTCATGGACGGGCTGGGAGGTCTGCCTCGTCCCGAGACGGGCAAGACGGAGCTGGAGACGGCGCGGACGCCCAACCTGGACCACCTGGCGGACCGGGCTTCCCTCGGCATGCTGGACCCGGTGGGCCGCGGCATCACGGCCGGAAGCGGTCCCGGCCACCTCTCCCTCTTCGGCTACGATCCCCTCCGCTACGTCATCGGTCGGGGCGTCCTGTCGGCGCTGGGCGTGGGCATAGACCTCCGGCACGGGGACCTGGCCGCCCGGCTGAACCTGGCCACCTTCGACGGCCAGGGGCGGGTGTCGGACCGACGGGCGGGCCGCCCCTCCGACGAGGAGGGCCGGCGCGTGGTGAAGAAGGTGATGGACGCCCTGGAGCAGCCCGACGGCTACGAGATCTCGCTGACCCACGAGAAGGAGCACCGCGTCGTGCTCCTGATCCGCGGCGAGGGATTGGGGGAGGCGCTCACCGACACGGATCCTCTGGAGGCGGGCGTGGAGGACTTGCGGTGCGAGGCCAACGACTCCGACTCGGAGAAGTCGGCGGAGCTGGTGCGGAACTTCCTCTCCCAGGCCCGGGACATCCTCTCCGACGAGCCCGCAATGAACGGCTTCCTGGCGCGGGGCTTCGCCACTTACGAGCGCATCCCCACGGTGGAGGAGCGCTATGGCCTGAAGGCCGTGGCCCTGGCCAAGTACCCCATGTACCGGGGTGTGGCCAAGCTGGTGGGGATGGACGTGCCGGCGGTGCCGGGGGACGTGGAGGAGACGGTGGCGCTCTATGAGAAGCACGGCCGCGACCACGACTTCTCGTTCCTCCACTTCAAGGACACCGATACCCGGGGCCACGACGGGGACTTCGACGGCAAGGTCGAGGCCATCGAGGCCGTGGACCACCTCATCCCCAGGATCCTGGAGACCGAGCCCGAGGTGCTCGTCGTGACGGGGGACCACGCCACGCCGGCGCTGTACCAGGAGCACTCCTGGCACGCAGTGCCTGTGCTGCTGTGGTCCAGGTGGCCGCGGCCCACCGGCGGAGAGTTCGGGGAGTCGGCGTGTCGTCGGGGCGACCTGGGCCGGTTCCACGGCACCGAGCTCATGTCGCTGGCCCTGGCCCACGCCGGTCGCCTCGTAAAGTACGGGGCGTAGGCGGAGCCCCGTGGACCTGGAAGCGCTGCTCGAGCGTGCCCTCACCCTCGCCGACGAAGGTGACTGGCAGAACATGGCGGACCTGCTCCGCGAGCACCTGGGGGAGCACGAGGCCGCGCCGGCCGTCCACTGCTGGCTGGGCGTGGCCGAGCGGGAGCTGGGGCTGGACGGCATCGCCTACGAGCGCTTCCGGCGCGCCCTGGCCCTGGGTCCCCAGGACCCCTACGTGCTGGCCACCGCGGGCAACGGCGTGGCGGCCTTCGACGACCCCGACGCCGAGCAGGCGCTCCGGACGGCGGCGCTGACGGCGCCCCAGGTCGCGCTGACCCGCTTCATGTACGGGGCCTATCTGTCCCGGGAGGGCTTCGTACCCCAGGCCCTCGAGGAGCTGGAGGCGGCCCGGGCCCTCGACGTGAACGATGCCCAGATCGCCTACGAGCTGGGCGTGGCCCGATACCTGGGCGAGGACCGGGACGGGGCCGTGGATGCCCTGGCCGATGCGGTGCGGCTCGATCCCGACGACGGGTGGTCCCGGATCGTCCTGGGGCTCGTGCTCCTCGAGGCGGACCGCTGGGAGGAGGCCACCGGCGAGCTGTCCGAAGGCAGCCAGCGCCGTCCCGAGGACGTGGAAGCGCAGCTCGCCGCGTCTCTGGCGGCCTGCGCAGCCGGTTCGGAGGATCTGGCGTACGAGATGCTCGAGCGGGGGCGCATGCGGGCCGACGAGGAAGACCGGGCGCTCCTCCTGGCCGTGGAAGAGCGGATCGATCTGGGCGCCGACGCCGCCCGGCGCCTGCTCACGGACGAGCTGGCGCCGGATCTCTTGCGTCGGCGCCTCCAGGAGCGTCCCTGACGCGACCGGTGCGTCCGTACCCCCCGCCCGTGCTGGAGGGCCCGACACCATGAGGACCACGAGGTCGACGATGCGGAGAATGGCGTGTGCCGCCTGCGTGGCGGCGGCCCTCGGGGCCGCACCCCGCGCCGCTGCGGCCCAGGAGGAGGACGGAGGACGGGTGGACGTCTACATCCCCTATACCCAGTTCACGTTGGCCAACGGCCTCAACGTCATCGTGCATCGCGACGCGTCGCTCCCCGTGGTGAGCGTGAACCTCTGGTACCATGTCGGCTCCAGAAACGAGAAGCCGGGGCGCACCGGCTTCGCCCACCTCTTCGAGCACATCATGTTCGAGGGCTCGGCCCACGTGCCCGAGGGGGAGTTCGACGATCGTCTGGAGGCGGCGGGCGGCGTGAACAACGGCTCCACGGGGAACGACCGGACCAACTACTGGGAGAACGTCCCGTCCAACGCTCTCGAGCTGGCGCTCTGGCTCGAATCGGACCGCATGGGCTTTCTCCTGCCCACCATGACCCAGGAGAAGCTCGACCTGCAGCGGGACGTGGTGAAGAACGAGCGCCGCCAGGGCGTCGACAACCAGCCGTACGGGAAGGCGTTCGAGACGGTCCATGCCAACCTCTACCCGCCGGACCACCCCTATCATTGGCCGGTCATCGGGTCCATGGACGACCTGTCGGCGGCCACCTTGGACGACGTGAAGGGGTTCTTCCGCACCTACTACGCTCCCAACAACGCCAGCCTTGCCATCGCCGGTGACGTGCGCGTGTCCCAGGTGCGCGCCCTGGTGGAGAAGTACTTCGCCGCCATACCCCCGGGGCCCCCCGTCCCCGAGGTCACCGCTCCCGACCCCACTCTGGCTGCCGACAAGACGGTCGTTCTCGAGGACGACGTCCAGCTTCCCCGTCTGTACGTGGCTTGGCACACACCCAAGATCTTCACCGATGAGGACGCGGCGCTGGAGGTCGCGGCTGCGGTCCTCTCCGAGGGGAAGGCGTCCCGGCTCCACGAGCGCCTCGTCTACGAGGAGCAGGTGGCCCAGGACGTGAGCGCGTTCCAGGACGGCCAGGAGCTGGGCGGCACCTTCTGGATCATCGCCACCGCCCGCCCCGGGGTCTCCCTGGCGCGCCTGGCCACCGCGGTTCGCGAGGAGGTGGCGCGCCTGGCCGCGGACGGGCCCACGCCCCGGGAGCTCGAGCGCGCCGTCAACGGCATCGAGACCGGGTTCGTGCGCAGCCTGGAGCGGGTGGGCGGGTTCGGGGGCAAAGCCGATCGGCTCAACGAGTACCATGTCCTTGCCGGGACCCCGGGCTACCTGCGCCACGACCTGGAGCGGTACCGCCGGGTGTCCGAAGCGACTCTTGAAGAGGCGGTGCGCCGCTGGATCGCCGGCGTGCCTGCCGTGTGGCTCAGCGTGGTACCGAAGGGGCGGGGCGACCTGGCGGCGGGGGAAGGAGGCCCCACCCGGCCATGAAGCGGAGGTTGAGGATCACGACGGTGAGTTGGATCGCAACGGCGTTGATGGGGTGTTCGTTCGGCATGACCTACGAATCGCCGGAACCGGAGACGGGCACGGAAGGCTCCGTCACTGTCGGGGCGACGGTGGGCGGGCCCGCGGTGCCCCGGGACACGCTGGACCGGACGAAGGCCCCCGAAGTGGGCGCGCCGCCCGACGTGCAGCTGCCGGAGATCCAGGACTATGCGTTGGATAACGGCCTCCGGGTCGTGCTGGTGGAGCGCCACGACCTTCCGCTGGTGAGCCTGGTTCTCCAGCTCCGCGGCGGGGCTTCGGTCCATTCCGCCCACCAGGCGGGATTGGCCGCTCTCACGGCGGACATGCTGGACGAGGGGACCGCCACCCGGTCCGCCCTGGAGATCTCCGACGCCGTGGACGTTCTGGGCGCGACCCTGACCAGCACCGCCGGCTACGACGCCAGCCAGCTCCGGCTGTCGGTTCTGGCCGACCGGTTCCCCCGGGCACTGGAGATCCTGGCCGACGTGGTGATGCATCCCACCTTCCCCGAGGCCGAGCTGCAACGGGTGAAGGCGGAGCGCACGGCCCGCATCATCCAGAGGGGAGATGTCCCGGCGGCACTGGCCGACGACGCGTTCATGAAGATCCTGTACGGCGAGGACCACCCCTACGGAGCGCCGCTCCTCGGAACCGTCGAGAGCCTGGCGGCACTCACGCGGGACGACGTCGTGGCCTACCATCGGGCCCGCTACCGGCCGGGTCAGGCCACACTGGTGCTGGCCGGGGACATAGGCCGCGAGCGCCTCGACTCGCTGTTGACCGTCGCCTTCCCCGGATGGTCGGGCGAGGGAGAAGCCGCGCCGACGCTCCCCGCACCGGCCGCCGTCGCCCGTCGAACGCTCTACGTGGTGGACAAGCCGGGCGCGAGCCAGAGCGAGGTGCGGGTCGGGCGCGTGGCCGTGGGCCGGCGGACCGACGCCTACTATCCTCTCGTGGTCACCAACACCGTGCTGGGCGGGTCGTTCACCAGCCGCCTCAACACCCGACTCCGCGAAGAAAAGGGCTACACATACGGGGCCGGGTCCTTCCTGGACATGCGCCGGGCGCCGGGACCGTTCGAGGCGGCGGCGGCGGTGGCCACCGCGGTCACCGACAGCGCTGTGGCGGACTTCGTCGCCGAGATCGACGAGCTCCATGAGCAGTCCGTGCCGGGTCGGGAGCTCGACCGCGCCCGCAGCTACCTGGCGCTCCGGCTTCCCCAACGCTTCGAGTCCCTGGACGACGTGGTGCGCCGTCTCTCCGAGCTCGCCCTCAACGAGCTCCCGCTGGACTTCTACGAGGGCTATGTGGCCGGCGTCGAGGGGGTGAGCGCGGACCAGGTCCTGCGTGCCGCCGCTCGATACCTGGACACCCGAAGCATGATCATCGTCGTCGCGGGAGACCGGGCCGCCATCGAGGGGCCCCTCGAGGCCCTCGGGCTCGGCCCCGTCGTCGTCCTCGACTCCGCAGCTACCAGGAGCAACCCGTGACCCGCCTCGACATTCCCGCTGAGCGCCACACGCTGCCCAACGGCCTTCGCGTGGTCCTGTCCCACGACTCCACCGTTCCCGTCGCGGCGCTCAACCTGTGGTATGGGGTGGGCTCCCGAAACGAGACGGTCGGGCGCACCGGCTTCGCCCACCTCTTCGAGCACATGATGTTCCAGGGCTCGGAGCACGTTCCCAAGAACCGCCACTTCGAGCTCGTGGAACGAGCCGGCGGGACGCTCAACGCCACCACGTGGTTCGACCGCACCAACTACTTCGAGACCGTGCCCTCCCACCAGCTGGAGCTCGCCCTCTGGCTCGAATCCGACCGCATGGGATGGATGCTCCCCGCCATGGACCAGGAGAAGCTGGACAACCAGCGGGACGTGGTGAAGAACGAGAAGCGTCAGCGCTACGACAACCAGCCGTACGGTGACTGGGACGAGCGCCTGCAGCGGTTGGTGTTCCCGCAGGATCATCCCTACCATCACACGGTCATCGGATCCATGGAGGACCTGGATGCGGCCACGCTGGACGACGTCGCGTCGTTCTTCCGGACCTTCTACGTGCCGAACAACGCCGTCCTCACCCTGGCCGGCGACTTCGATCCCGACCGGGTCCTGGATCAGATCGAGGCGTACTTCGGCGATATCCCGGCCGGCGCTCCCGTGCCGCCCGTGCCGGGCCGTCTCGAGCCCGGGCCGCGAATCGGGGAGACGCTGCGCGACCACGTGGTCTCCGATGTGCCGCTCCCCCGGGTCATGATGGCCTTCCGGATTCCCCCCTACTCGTCGGATGCGTTCACGGCGGCCGAGGTGGCCCGGGCGTTGCTGGGGATGGGACGGGCGTCGCGTCTCTACCGTCGTCTGGTGCGGGAAGAGCGCCTGGCCAAGGATGTGGTGGCGTTCGCATTCCCCCTCATCACCGGTGCCTCCATGCTCCTGGTGTGGGCCACGGGATACCCCGGCACTCCGGTAGAGACGCTGGAAGCTGCCCTGGCCGCCGAGGTGGAGGGCCTGGCCGATGCCGAGACCCGGGAGGTGGAGCGGGCCGTGGCCGTATCCGAGACGGACCTGGTGCGCTCCCTCGAACAGGTGGCGGAGCGGGCTGACCTCCTTTCGATGTTCGAGTTGTACTTCGACGATCCCGGACGCCTGAACCAGGAGGTGGATCGCCTGCGGTCGGTGACGGCCGACGACGTGCAGATGTTCGCCCGGGAGTGGCTGGGGCCCGACAATCGGGCCGTGGTGGCCTACGAGCCGGAGGGTGACCGATGAGCCCCGTAGACCGCAGCGCTCCGCCTGCCCCCGGGGCCATCCGCCCCTTCGACTTCCCCCCGGTGGACCGGCGGGAGGTCATCGACGGTCTCGACCTGCGCACGGCACGCCTGTCGCGTCTCCCCGTGGTGAGCGTGAACCTCTTTCTGCGTGCCGGCGAGTCTTCCCTCCAGCAAGATCGTGCCGGCCTGGCCGTGATGGCGGGTGACGCCCTCGAGGGGGGCACCCGGCGGCGCACCGGCAGCGAGCTCGCCGAGGCGTTCGAGCGCCTGGGGGTCCGCCTCGCGGTCTCCACGGGGTGGGAGGGGACCAGCGTCTCCATCTCGTGCCTTGCCGAGCGCCTGGAAGAGGCCCTCGGTCTCCTGGCCGAGGCGGTGCTGGAGCCGTCCTTCCCCGCCGACGAGGTGGAGCGGGCGCGGGACCAGCAGCTGGCCACGATCCGGCAGAGGGCCATGGACCCGGCGTCGCTGGCCTCCGACGAGGCGACGCGTCGGATCTTCGCGCCGGGAATCCCCTACGCCCGTCCGCTCCTGGGATCGGAAGCGTCGGTGGCCCCTGTCACACCCGGGCACCTGCGCGGATTCACGGATGCGTTCTTCCGGCCACAGTCGGGCGGCCTCGTCATGGTCGGCGACGTGGACGCCCTCGAGGTGGGGGCCATGGCCCGGGAGCGCTTCGCGGGTTGGTCCGGTGCGCCGCCCACCACCGATGGATTCGAGGTGGAGCCGCGTACGCGGGAGCGTCGCATCTGGGTCGTGAACCGTCCGGGGTCGGTCCAGTCGGAAATCCGGGTGGGACACGTGGGCGTGGAGCAGGCCAACCCCGATGTCTTCCCCCTGAAGGTCCTCAACACGCTCCTCGGGGGCGCGTTCACCAGCCGCCTCAACCTGAACCTGCGTGAGCGCAACGGCTTCACCTACGGCGTTCGCTCCCGCTTCTCCTTCCGAAGGCTCCCCGGCTCCTTCCAGGTCAGCACGGCCGTGGGATCCGAGGTGACGGCGGCGGCGGTCCGCGAGATCCTGGCCGAGCTGGAGGGCCTGGTGTCGGGGGGTGCCACCCGCGCCGAGGTGGAAGCGGCCCGCGACTACATCGCCGGTGTGTTCCCCCTGCGTCTGGAAAGCGCCGGACAGGTAGCCAGTCGCATCACCGAGCAGATCGTGTTCGGGCTCCCGGACGACTACCACAGCACGTACCGGGACCGGATCCGCGCCGTCTCGGTGGCCGACGCCAACGAGGCGGGGCGCCGGCATGTCCGCCCCGAGGAGGCACAGATCGTGGTCGTTGGCGATGCCGAGGCTGTCGTGGGGGACCTGGAAGCCCTGAACGTGGCGCCGGTGGAGGTCGTGGAGGCCAGGGACGCCTGACGGGCCACGGAGATCTTCACGTTCCCGCCGGGCCCGTGCGCGGGTCCGGCAACCCTTTGGGGTTCCGGTCGTATCCAATGTTGACGGGGCCGGGATCCCGACACGCGTTTCTCGTATTCTCCCGACAGGAGGAACAGGTGAGCGAAGGGGTCGAGCCCGGCCGTTTGTCGACCCGGATGGTCCACGACGGACGCATCGTCAGGTTGAGCCTGGACACGGTGCGGTTTCCCGACGGTTCCACCGGCGAGTTGGAGATGATCCGGCACCCCGGTGCGGCGGCGATTCTTCCGGTGGTGGGATCGCTCCAGGAGGAGGATCCCGAGATCCTCATGCTGCGCCAGTACCGGTACGCCAGCGGCGGCTATCTCTACGAGGTGCCGGCCGGGCTGCCCAAGGGGCCCGACGAGCCCTGGGAAGCGTGTGCGAGGAGGGAGCTCGAGGAAGAGACGGGCTACAGGGCGACGCGCCTGGTGCCCCTCACCCGGATCTTCACGACGCCGGGGTTCACCGACGAGAGAATCCGGCTCTATGCCGCTGAAGGGCTCGAGCCGGGAGAGAAGAATCTGGACGACGACGAGTTCGTGGAGGTGCTGCGGATGCGTCTTTCGGAGGCGCTGGAGATGGTTCGGACAGGGAAGGTCGAGGACGGCAAGAGCGTAGCCACGCTCCTGTACGCCGCCATGTTCGGGCCGGAACGGCGCACACCGTGAAGGAAACTGCGCGGCGTGTCCTCTTTTGCGCCCCTCGGACGTCATAGGAATGGGACGCATGAGAGGGATCGCGCGCCGCAGGGCGGTCATCGGCGATTGGCACGAGCCATGCACCGCAAGCGAAATGGAACACTGTGCCTGCCGGTTCGGCGGGCCTGCCCAAGAGACGAGGTGATCACGTGGCCAGGGTGAGCGCAAAGGCGAAGCGTACGGCACGCCGCGAGCGGGGAGAGGCGTCGGAACACCGCCGGCATCTTGGCGAGCTGACCGACAGCGAGGTCGTCCAGGCGTCCCTCGAGGGGGATTCCCGGGCCTTCAGCGAGCTGGTCACCCGCTACGATCAACGTTTGCTCAACTTCGTGTACCGGACCATCGGCGACCGTGAGCGCGCCCAGGATCTGGTGCAGGAGACCTTCGTGCGGGTGTATCGACACCTGCAGCGGTTCGACCAGTCGAAGAAGTTCTCGACGTGGATCTACACCATCGCCAGCAACCTGGCGAAGAACGAGCTGCGCAACCGGTCCAGGAATCCGCTGGTGCTGTTCCAGACCATCAAGAAGAACTGGGACGCAGACCACCGGCCCCTGGAGTGGGAGGACACGCAGTACAAGCCCGACGACCTGTTCCGCAAGCGGCACCTCCGCGAGAAGGTGGAGGAGGCGGTGAAGCAGCTGCCCGAGCACCACCGCATCGTATTCGTCCTCCGGGAGCTCGAGGGGAAGACCTACGAGGAGATCGCGGACATCACGGGCTGCAACCTGGGGACGGTCAAGAGCCGCCTGAACCGCGCCCGGAACAACTTCGCTACCATCATTGCCCCCATGATCGACTAGGGCGCGCGCGAAGGGAGAATCGTCTGCCATGGCCCCGCCGGATCGATCCGGCGGGGCCATGATCGTTATGTGCCCGGGTGGATGGAACCCCTCCGGGTGGCTGGCAGTATCACCCTCCGACGTGGCTCCCGATCGGGAGCCGGACCTGTGACTGCGGTGCGGAGGGCTTGCCCTTCATGACCTGCTCGGATTTCGTCGAAGGCTTCTCGGAGTACTACGACGGCACCGCCTCCCGTGCGGTGATCCAGGCGGCCGACGAACACCTGGCGTCGTGCGCCGAGTGCCGCAGGTACATGCACGTGATCGAGCGCGGTCTGGAGCTGCTGCACGCCCTTCCGGCGCCCGAGGTCCGTGACGACTTCGTGCCCAGGCTCCAGCACCGGATCTACCACGTGGACCAGGAGCGGAGCCTCCGCTGGCACACGAGCTCGGGTACGACCGCGCTGGCCATGGCTGGGATGGCGATCCTGCTCACTGCGGTGGCCTGGTCTCCGGTGCTCCGGTCGTCGGCGCCCACGGTGGAGTTGGAGCCCATCGTCGTCTCCCGTCCCCCGGCACCCTACCGGTCGCGGCCGAGGACGGTCTTCCCCACGGCGCTCCAGGCGACGCCGCGGGCGCGGGCCGGCTCCTCCGACGGGCTCTGGGATGATGCGCACGCACTCCTCTTCGAGTATTCTCGGCTCTCACAGCGCTATTCCGGTCATTCCTCCCTTCAGCGAGCCGGGCTCGAGCAGGATCGGTAGCGGCCCGGGCGCGAAGGGCACGTCTCCCTCGTCGCCTCAGCCCGGATGAACCCACTCCAGGATCTCCCCGCTCTCGCAAACGCGCGCGGCGGTGTCTTCTATCTGTACGGGGACGATCTCTTCCGGAAGGAAGAGGTGGTTCGTGCGCTGGCGGCCAACCACCTGGACCCGGCGACCCGGGACTTCAACTTCGATCCGCTCAGGGGCACGGAAGTGGATACCGAGACCCTGGCGTCGGTTCTGGGCACCCCGCCCATGATGGCCGAGTGGCGCGTGGTGGTCATCCGTGAGGTGGAGGGCCTGGCCTCGAGCTCCCGGTCGAGGGAGATCCTGCTCCGCACGGTGGCCGATCCCCCGGCGGGCCTGGCGCTGATCCTGTCCTGCACCATCCCGCAGGGATCCCGGGCGCGCTTCTACAAGGACCTGGCCAAGATGGCCCGCTCCGTGGAGTTCCAGCCCATCACCGCGGCCGACGTGCCGGGATGGCTCATGACGCGGGCGCGGGAGACCTTTCAGGTGGAGATGGATGTGGAGGCGGCCCAGGCCCTGGGAGCCGCCGTCGGCCCGGAGCTGGGCATGCTGTCCCAGGAGATGGAGAAGCTCGTCGACTTCGTCGGGGATCGGGGCCGGATCACCGTATCCGACGTGGAAGCCGCTGGTACCCGGGTGCCCACCCAGGACCGCTGGCGTTGGTTCGACCTCGTGGGTGAGGGTCGCCTGGAAGAGGCTCTGGACTCCCTGGGCATCCTTCTGGGACAGGGAGAGACAGGCGTGGGACTCGTCATCGGGCTCACCACCCATTTCCTCCGACTGGGCGTGGCGTCGGAGCAGGGGGGCGGTGCCCTGGAACCCGTGCTGCCTCGCCATCAGCGCTGGCTCGCCGGACGCCTGGCTGGACAGGCCAGGCACTGGCGACCCGTGGAGATCGAGGCCGCGCTCCAGGGACTGCTGCGCGTGGATCGGCTCCTGAAGGCCAGCCCTCTTTCCGACGAGCACCTCCTGGAGGAGTGGCTTCTGGGGCTCATGGCGCGGAGGGC
>JASFRY010000004.1:0-27095 GCA_050114675.1 Gemmatimonadota bacterium
GTCATGTCCTTCGTCGTGGTCTTCCCCGAGGAGCCCGTGATGCCCACCACCGGCACCTCCAGCGCGCGGCGGCGGTGGGCGGCCAGCGCGCCGAGGGCCATCAGCGTGTCGGCCACCGGATAGAGGGTGGCGGGAGCGTCCCCGGCGACCTGCCTCGACACCACGGCCCCTCGGGCGCCGCGGGCCAGGGCGTCGGCGACGAAGTCGTGACCGTCGAAGCGGTCACCCACCAGGGCCACGTACAGGTCCCCCTGGGAGAGGGTGCGGGAGTCTGTGGACACGCCCTCGTAGGCGAGCCCGTCCGCCGCCAGGTCCACCCGGAGGTCCAGGGCCCGGCGCACGGCCGCGTCGGTCCAGGTGAAGCCGCTCACGGGACCATCCCCAGCTCGGCCAGGCAGGTCTGCACCACCGCCCGCTCGTCGAAGGGGCGCTTGGTGCCGCCGATGTCCTGGTACGTCTCGTGCCCCTTGCCGGCCAGGACCACGGTGTCGCCGTCCCGGGCCACGCCCAGGGCGTGCTTGATGGCGGCGCGCCGGTCCACGAGGCGGGTGTACTCGATGCCCTCGAGGCCCGCGGCCAGATCGTCGAGGATCTGCTCGGGATCCTCCGTGCGCGGGTTGTCGGACGTGAGGACCACGACGTCGGCGTGACGCCGGACGGCCTCGGCCATGGGGAGGCGCTTGGCCCGGTCCCGATCCCCACCGGCACCGAACACGACGACGAGACGCCCCTGGGTCAGCGGCTTCACGGCGCCCAGGGCCCCCTCCAGGGCGTCGGGGGTGTGCGCGAAGTCGATGAGCACGGTGCAGGGCACCTGGGACACCCGCTCCAGGCGGCCCTTCACCTGAGGTGCCGACGCCAGCCCGGCCGCGATGTCCTCCACGTCGAGCCCGGCCAGCGCCGCCACCGCCGCCGCCGCCAGGGCGTTCTCCACGTTGTAGGACCCCAGGAGGGGAAGGTGCACCGGTGCGACCCGGCCATCCATGCGGAGAGTGAAGCGGGATCCATCTGCGCCCAGCGTCACACCCTCGGCGCGCACGTCGGCCTCGGCGTTCACGGCGAAGGTGCGCAACCGGCGGCCCAGGGGCGTCAGGGCGTCCCACGCGCCCTCGTCGCGGTTGACCACCACCCAACCGTCGGGGGCCACCAGCTCCACCAGCCGTGCCTTGGCGGTGAAGTACCGCTCCAGGTCGCCGTGGTAGTCCAGGTGGTCCTGGGTGAGGTTGGTGAACACGCCCGCGGCGAAGTGCACACCGTCCAGACGGTGCTGGTCCAGGGCATGGGAGGACGCCTCCATGGCCACGGCCCGGATGCCGTCGTCGGCCAGATCCCGAAGCCAGACCGCCACCTGCACGGGCCCCGGCGTGGTGAGTCCTTCCGTCCCGGGCCGCACGCCGTCGGCATCCACGACACCCAGGGTGCCCACCGCGGCGGCGGGTCCGCGGAGGGCCAGCAGGTGACGCACCAGCAGCGCCGTGGTGGTCTTGCCGTTGGTCCCGGTGATCCCCACCACCATCATCCGTTCCGACGGCGATCCAAGCACGTGATGGGCCGCCACGGCCGCGGCTCGGCGCCCGTCGGACACCACGAGCTGGGGGAGGTCGGCGTCCACGGGGTGCTCCACCACCGCCGCCACGGCCCCCGCCTCCACGGCCTGGCCCACGAATGCGTGAGCGTCGGACCTGGATCCCTTCCAGGCCAGGAAGAGGTCTCCCCGCCGAGCGAGGCGACTGTCCTGACACACGCCCATAACGGCGACGTCCCCCGAGCCGCGCACGTCCCGCAGGAGGCCGGCCGACCGGAGGACTTCGCCCACGGCGCGCAGTGTCAGGGGACGATCAGTCATCCGACCTCCGCCGAACCACCAGCACCACCGTGTCGCCGGGCGTCACGCGGGAGCCCGCCGAAGGGGATGTTCCGGTGATGTCGCCCCTCCGGTCCTGGACCACCCGGAGGCCCAGGGCGTGGAGGCGGCGCACCGCGATGCGCGTGGGCAGGCCCGCCACGTCGGGGACGGGCACGCCCACCTCGGTGGTGGACGGCTCGCCGTCTCCCTTGTCCCCTCTCGCCGCGCCCGGTCCAGCCTCGTCGCCGAACACGGGCGGAGGGGGAGGATCGACGGGCTGCGCCGCGAACGTCACCGGTACAGGCGCGGGCCGGGTGGTCGCGGACTGGACCGCCTTGACGAGCTGGGCGCGGTTCAGGGGCGTGCCGCGGGCGGCCAGCGCCGCCTCCATGGTGGCGCGGGTCACCGGTGCCGCCACGCCGCCTCCGTAGTAGTCGGCTCCCTGGGGGCGCTCCAGACGGACGAAGATGACGAGCTGGGGATCCTCGGCCGGGAAGAAGCCGACGAAGGAGGCGTTGTGTCCTCCGGCGTAGCCGCCTTCGGGCGAGTAGGCCCGACTCGTTCCGCTCTTCCCCGCCACCCTGAAGGTGCCCAGGCGGGCCTTGGTCCCGGTGCCATCCTCCACCACGTCCACCAACACCCGTCCCACGTTCCGGGCCACCTCGGGTCGCACGACCCTCCGCACCACCCGGGGCGCCCGGCGCTCCAACACGCGTCCGTCGGCGTCCCGGACCTCCTTCACGAGGCGCGGCTCCATGAGGAGCCCGCCGTTGGCCAGGGCTCCGTAGGCCATGGCCATCTGGAGCGGGGTCACGCCGATCTCGTACCCGATGGCCAGCGAGGCCGGGGACTGGAGGGACCAGTGGTCCGGGCGCCGGAGCCGGCCCGCCGACTCGCCGGGAAGGTCGATGCCCGTGGGAGAGCCGAACCCGAAGTCACGCAGGTTCAGGTACTGGTCCGCGGCGGTGAAGACCTGGGCGGCCTTGGCGATCCCCACGTTGGACGAGACCCGCAGCGCATCGGAGATGGTGATGTAGCGCTGCTCCGGGTGGTGGCTGTCGTGCAGCGTGCGCCCCTCCACCGTCCAGGTTCCATCCCCCACCTCCACCAGGTCGGAGAGGGAGCGGAGCCCCCGGCTCAGGAGTCCTGCCACCGTGAAGGGCTTGAGGGTGGACCCGGGCTCGTAGGGTGTGTTGATGGCGCCCAACCCCGCGGTCTTCCCATCGCGGATGGACACCATGGCCAGGATCTCTCCGGTGGCGGGATCCGTGACCAGGACGTCTCCGCCCCGGGCCTGGGTGGACTCGATGGCCTCCTGGAGCGCCTGGCGCGCGATCTCCTGCATGTCCAGATCCAGCGTCAGCACCACCTGCCCGCCGGACCTGGGCTCGGTCACCAGATACGTCTCACCGGGGATGGGGCGGCCCACGTTGTCCCGGGGAACCGCGGCCCGGCCGGGCTGGCCACGCAGGATGCTCTCGAAGGCCTGCTCCACCCCGCCCTTCCCCTTCCCGTCCATGACCGCGCCGAGCACGCCCCGCGCCAGATCGACATGGGGGTGGTAGCGCTCCATCTCGCGCTCCAGGTACACGCCCCGCACCCCGCCCAGGCGCTCACGCACGGTGGGCGGATACCGCCCCGGAGCGACGGCCCAGCGGCGGCTCCTGTCCATGAGGGCGCGGACGCGGGCCGGGGAGAGGTCCAGGACCTCCCGGAGCAGCGTCCGCACCGAGTCCCGGTCCAGGATCTCCTTCGGCGCCACGCTCACCCGGTAGACCTCGCGAGAGACCGCGAGGGCAGCCCCGTCCCGGTCCAGGACCGCGCCCCGCGCCGCCACCACTTCGCGGTCCGCGGTGTGCTGCGCCTCGGCCAGGGCGCCCCACTGGGCGCCTTCCAGGATCTGGATCTGGCCGGCACGGATGCATACGACGGCGGCCGCCACCGTCCAGCCGGAAAGGACGAACCGGCGACGCCAGGCGCCGGGGCGAGGTGTGGGCTTCCAGGGGCTCACGGCTTGAGATCTCCCGGGAGGATGACCAGCTCGGATGTGGTTGCTGTGTGCATGCCCAGGCGGTTCCGCGCCCGGGGCACGATGGAGGAGCGGCTCTCCAGGGTCTGGATCTGCCGTTCCACGTCGACGCGCTCGGCTTCCACCACCGACGCGCGCTGACGGACGTGCTCCAGCTGCGTGAGGGCCTCCAGGGCGCGGCTCTGGCGCCACGTCACGAGGCCCAGCGAGCTCAGGAGGGCGATGACCGCGAACGCGGTGCGGAACAGGGGCCCCAGCGCCATCACGCCGCCCTCTTCCAGGCGCGCAGGCGCGCGCTGCGCGCGCGCGGGTTGTCCGCGACCTCCCCCTCCGACGGGCGCAGGGGCTTCCGGGTCAGGGTCTCGCCCAGGGGCACGCCCCGGCAGGTGCAGATCGGCGCCTCCGGCGGGCACACGCAGCTCCGGCTCCACTCCCGGAAGGCGTTCTTGACCACGCGGTCCTCCAGGGAGTGATAGGCGATGACCACCAGGACCCCGCCGTCCACCAGCGCGTCTCGGATGGCGGGCAGGCCGCGCTCCAGGGACACGAGCTCTCCGTTCACGGCGATCCGGACGGCCTGGAAGATCCGGGCCTTGTCCTGCGCCGAGGCCGGGCGCCCCAACGCCACGGTGAGGGCCGCCACCAGGTCGTCGCTGGTGCGCAGGGGCTCGGTGGCCCGACGCTTCACGATCTCCCGGGCCAGACGCCGGGCGCGTGGCTCCTCGCCCAGCTCCCGGAACACGTCCCCCAGCCGCGCTTCGCTCGCCTCCGCCAGGAAGCGCGCCGCGTCCTCCCCGTCCCCCGGGTCCATGCGCATGTCCAGCACGACGCCGCGGCGAAACGCGAAGCCCCGGGCGTCGGCGTCGAGCTGGTGGGAGCTCACGCCCAGGTCCAGCAGCGCCCCGGCCAGTCCCCGCTCGCGGATCTCCGCATCGTCCACCGCCGTATCGAAGCGCCGATGCAGGAAGCGGACCCTGTCGCCGTGGTCGGCCACCGCCCGGCGCGCTTCGGCCAGCGCCTCGGGATCCCGATCCACGGCCACCACCCGGCATCCGGCGCACACCTCGAGAATGCGGCGGGTGTGACCGCCCCCGCCCACGGTGCCGTCGAGGAAGAGGCCCTCGCCGGTGGGCGCCAGGTACGTCAGAGCCTCTTCGGCCATGACCGGCTCGTGGTAGTCGGGGGCGGGGCCGGACATCAGCCGAAGAGCCGGTGTGCGAACTGCTCGAAGTCGCCCGTCTCTTCCTGGACGACCTTCTCGTAGGTGGCAGGATCCCAGAGCTCGACCCGGTCGCTCACCCCGAGGAGGAGCACCGAGCTCTCCAGGCCCGCGGCCTCCTGCAGCGACGCGGGCACGAGGATGCGCCCCTGCTTGTCGGGGCTGACCTCCACCAGCCCGGAGAAGAGGACCCGGACCTGGTTCATGGCCTGCCGTCCCGTCTTCCGGTACTCCAGGAGACGGGCCTCCACTTCGGCCCACTTGGACTCGGGGAACAGCGTCAGGTAGGGCTTCTCCCACTGAAGGAGAACGAAGCGATCGTCACCGTCACCCCGGCGAAAAGCCGAGGGGAGGCTTACGCGCCCCTTCTCGTCCATCTGGTGCTCGTACCGACCCCGAAACGCGCCCAAGAGTGGATTCGCCGTGCGTGAGTGGGATGAAGTGGGGTGAAGTGGGATTCTGTGGAGCCATAATAGGCCGGAGTGGGCCAGGGCGTCAAGAGTCTTTTTTTGGAAATTTTCTCAAGACGCCCAGAACGGTCATTTCACTGAAAACACAGGTATTCTGGGCCTGAACCCGACCCGGAGGACTTTCGGTTTTCTTTCGGATTCAGGAGAATTAGCCCCGAATCGCGGACAGGGGGTGGGAAGCGAGGTGGGATGAAGTGGGGAAGGTCATGCCGGCGGCTCGTCCCGGCGCGGTTGGAGCCGGGGGCCCGAGAGGCCGCGCGAAGGGAGGTGCAGCGGGGGGGGCACGCGAAAGGCGCCGCGGATCCCCGGGGACCCGCGGCGCCTCGCCGAGACCTCCCGAAGGAGGCCCCTACGCGTGGGAGATCAGCGGCCGCGCTTGATGATGGCCTGCTGGATCTCGATGTAGGTGTTGCAGTTGTTCTGGAGCTGCGCGATGTCGACGTTCACCGTCTTGGCGTACCCCCCGGTCTTCTGGAAGAGGGCCAGCGCCTGCTGGAACTTGGGCAGCGTGGACTTGGCGGTGGCCAGCGTGTTGGGCTCCTGCTCCGCCATGGCTGCCTGCAGGATCGCGTAGCCGTGCCAGAAGTTGAGCTGGTGCGTCATGTCCTCGCTCAGGTTCGGCAGCCCCTTGGCGGCACCGAAGGTGGTGATGGCATAGCCGTACTGCTTCTTCTGGATCCCCTTGGCATACCCGTCGGCGAAGATGAGGCGCGCCGCTGTCTCCGCCTGCTGGGCATCCTGGCTCGCCACGTCCTTGAGGACGTTCACGGCGTCCTGGACGCGGCCCGCCTGGATGAGCCAGTTGCCCTGGCGCAGCGCAACGTTGGGATACTCGGGGTTGATCGCCCTGACCCGGTCCAGCGCCGCGATGGCGTCGTCCAGGCGTCCCGCCCGCTGCAGCGCATCGGCGTACGTGGACCAGATGGCGTCCTCCTGCGGATGCGTCTCCAGGGCCTTCTCGGCCATGGCGATGGCCTCGTCGAGCTCATCGAGCTGCACGTACGCCACGATGATGTTCCGCAGGTGGCCCACCGGCGTCTCCGGGCCCTTCACCTCGAAGACCTTCGTGTACGCGTCGATGGCCTTGTGGAAGTAGTCCGCCGCCTCGGGAGACACGCCACCGCCGTCCTCGGTACCGACCGCGGACTCCTGGTTGACCTCGAGGCCCGCGCTGAAAGCGAAGCCGCCGTACTGCTCGAGGAGGTCGGTGTTCTCCGGGTCCACGTCGAGGCCGACCTGGATGAGCTTCATGGCACCCTGGGGGTCCCCGGCCTGCGCCAGGTCGTAGGCGATCTTCATGCGGACCGCCGCGTTGCCCGGGTTCAGCTCCAGGTACTGCTGGTAGTAGGCCAGCGCCTTCTCGTCGTCGCCCTGCTTCGCCGAGATGTAGCCTGCCAGCTGGAGAGCGTCCTCGTGGAAGCCGTTGAGCTCCAGCACCTTCCCGAGCTCGTCCATCGCCTCGGGGTACCGGTTCATCTCGTAGAGGATGCGTGCCCGCTGGTAGCGCGTCCCCACGGCGCTGGGGTTGAGCGCCAGGGCGTCGTCGCAGTTCTTGAGCGCGTTGTCCCACTGCTGGCTCTGGGCGTACTCGCCGCAGAACTGGGCGAAGCGCACCTGCTGCACGTAGCTGTCGAACTGGTCGAAGATGTGCTGTGCCGCTTCCTTGTCCTGCTTCTCGGAAGCCGTGGTCGGCGTGACCTCGAACGACTCACCCGAAGCCACGTCCCAGAACGCTGCCTTCAGATCGTACTGCTTGTCCCCCTTGTCGACGTAGGACGCGCAGAGGGCGACCTGGGCGTTCATCTGCGAAGCGAGCTGCCGCGTCCGGATGCAGTCCAGCTCCTTCATCTTCATCTTGAAGCGCTTCAGGTTCTGCTCGATCTCCTTCTTCTCGATGGGCTGATGGGTCGCGAGGGTGTTGACGAGCTCCCGCAACTGCTTGGCCGCATCCTTCCCGAAATCGTCGTCCGCCCCCTCGAGGGGCTGGAAATCCGGGATCAGGACACGGAAGCGCCCCAAGTCCTGCGCGCTCACCTTCGTGGCCGGCATCAGTGCCAGGGCCACGGCGAGGCCGGTGAACGCGAGCTTCATACGACGGACCATCATGGATGGACTCCCTGGGGGATTGCCCCCGCCCTTGGGTGTGGGTTCCGAAAACGACCGCCAGTACCGCCCCGGACCCACACTTGAACCACAGACCTACGAAGCGCCGGAGCTCCGCACCCACCGGGTCTCCGGCGCCAGAAAGCGGCCAATCTACCCGGACTGCGCGCCACCGGTCAACCTCGGCGTTCACTCCCCGGCGCCTCCACCCCGGATCGGGGCGCCCGGAGGGCCCCTCAAAGAGGACCTACGCCCCGTCCCCCTCCACCTTACGCCCACCGGGGCCGAACGGACCGTCGAAGGCGTCGATCACGGCCCGGAGGGCATGGGGGATGCGGGCCGCCGCCAGCGCCTCGTAGTCGTACATCACCTGGACGGTGCGTCCGGTCTGGAGCAGCTCCCCCTCCTCTCCCAGGACCTCGTACTCCATCTCGAAGTGCTTCTTGCCCAGACGAGAGACCCTGACCCCCACGGAGAGGAGCTGGGGCCACAGCACCCGCCGGTGCCAGCGGATTTCCGCCTCGGCCAGGATGTAGTCGATGTCGCCGATCCCGTCTCTGCCCCCGACTTCCCGCCAGTAGGCCGCCCGGGCCTCCTCGAAATACATCAGCGCTTCCGAGTGGTGGGCGTGTCCGCCCACGTCGATATCCCGGAAGCGCACCGGCACGGAATGGTGAAAGCGGAACGGGGCGTCGGTCACGGTGCTCCTCGGGCTTGCAGGGATGGCCTCTCCCGGGGTCGGAGAGGGGCGCCACCATATTGCCCGCGACGGCCCCCGGGGGAAAGGCGGTGTCCGGGCGTCGGCTGGTGGTCGCCTCCCGCCATCGCTTACTATTGGGCATGTAGACGGATATGCCGCCCCGACCGTCCGAGGTCGAATCCCACCCCATGAGCGCCATGCGAGCCACGACCCGGCACACCTCCGCCCCGTCCCCGCCCGGCAGCGCTCGGGCCTGCGGCCGGTCCTGCCGGGTCCTTGCCCGGATGCTCCCCCTTCGCCCCATCCCTTGATACCCACGCGACGCGTCTATTGAGCACTGAAGCCCGTCCCGATCCGCTGAGCGCTCCGCTGCCGCCCCGCCCTCGCCCCTCCGGCGGGCTTCGCGCCCTCGTCGTGGAGGACGACCCGGGGGATCGCTGGTATCTGGCGGAGCTGCTCCGATCCCGAGCCTACGACGTGGTGGCGTGCGAGAGCGCCGAGACCGCCTGGATCATCTTCCAGGAGCAGGCGCCACCGCTCATCTTCCTCGACCTGATGCTCCCGGCCATGGACGGGGTGACGCTCTGCCGGAAGATCCGAGCGCATCCCCGGGGTCCCGAGGCGGTCATCCTGGCAGTCTCCGGCCGCGACGAGCCGAAGCTGTTCACGGGAGTCCTCGAAGCCGGTGCCGACGACTTCCTGCGAAAGCCGGTGCACCCGGCGTTCCTGGACATCCGGCTGTGTGTCGCCGAACGGCACGTGGCCGCCAGAGCGGCGCAGCGGATGACGCAGGAGGCCCTGGCCGCCAAGTCCCGGGAGATGGAGCAGCTCTTCCGCAGTCTCCCCGACGTGTTCTTCTCCGTGGATCTGACCGAGGAGCGGCTGCTCCAGATCTCGCCGTCGGTGGAACGCCTCCTGGGGCACACCGCGGGGGCGTTGCAGGAGGACCGGAGTGCCTGGAGGCCCCTCCTCTTTCCCGACGACGGATCCGGCGGCGCCTGGGCTGCCGTGGCAGCCACCGAGCCCGGGGAGAGCTACGAGGCCGAATACGAGGTCGTGGGCGCCGACAAGGAGCCGCGCGCGGTCCGGGTGAGCGTGGCGGTAGAGCGCGACCCCGGTTCGGGCCACCTCCGGGGGGACGGGTTCCTGGTGGACATCACCCCGGAATCCGATGCGCGAAAGAAGCTCTCGGAGCGCACCGAGGAGCTGGCAGCCCTCTACCGCGTCTCCGAGCTCACCCTCACCTCCGAGCCGCCGGAATCGGCCTACGGCCCCATCCTGGCGGAGATCGCCCGCGCCATGGACGTGCCCATGGCGCTCCTGGAGCACCTGGACCGGGCCCGGGATCGCCTGGTCGTGTCCGCGGCCCATGGAGCCCGGACGGAGGACCTGGTGGGGCGCGCCATCCCGGTCGACCAGACCCTCTCCGGCGTGGCCGTCCAGACCGGCGAGCCCCTCATCGTGGCCGACGCCCGGGAACGCAGGGAACTGCGCGACGAGGCCCTCCTGGCCCTGGAGCCAAGAGGGTGGGCCTCGTTTCCCCTCTCGGCGGGAGGCGCGGTGTCGGGGACACTCACGCTGCTGGACACGCGGGCCCGTCCCCTCAAGCCTCGCTGGGTCCACGCGGGCAGCAGCCTCGCCACCACCCTGGCCGCGTTCATGGAACGGCTGGAGGCCGGGGAGGCGCTGCGCGCGAGCGAGGCCCGCCACCGGCTTCTCGCCGCCAGGCTCCAGGAGGCCAACGACGAGCTCGAGTCGTTCGCATATTCGGTGTCGCACGACCTCCGGGCACCTTTGAGGACCATGCAGGGGTTCGCCCATGCGCTCCTCCAGAATCACGGAGCGGAGCTTTCGACCGAAGCCCGCGATTACGTCCGACGGATCATCGCGTCGGGACGACAGTCCGAGCGACTCATCGGAGACCTCCTGGCCTACAGCCGGCTGAGCTTCGAGCAGCTCGACCTGGCGTCGGTCGACCTGGAGGCGGTGGTGGATCAGGCCCTGACCCTCGTGGGGGCCGATGTGGAGGAGGCCGGGGCCCGGGTCCAGGTGCGCGTCGACGACGGCAGGGTCCTGGGCAGCCACGCCGTCATGGTCCAGGTGGTGTCCAACCTCCTCTCCAACGCCGTGAAGTTCGTTCCCGGGGACCGTGTCGCGGAGGTACGCGTGCGCACGGAGGAATCCGGGGACCGTGTCCGGCTGTGGGTGGAGGACAACGGCATCGGTGTCCCCCCCGGCCAGGAGGAGCGGATCTTCCGGGTCTTCGAACGTTTGGACGAAGGGGGAGACCGCCCGGGCACCGGCATCGGGCTCGCCATCGTGCGCCGTGGCATGCAGCGCATGGGCGGGGCGTGCGGGGTCCAAAGGCCCCGGGAGGGCGGAAGCGCCTTCTGGATCGAGATGACGGGGGAACGCCGGCAGGAACCGCGCTCCCCGAGCCGTCGGCGACGCACCTGAGCACGCACCCGACGCGACGGGGCCCGGCTCGCGCTGGACGAGCCGGGCCCCGGAGCACCGCGCGTTCGGGCTCCGCGGTGCCGGACGGGTCAGTTCTTCAGGAGCCGGACGCTCCCCGAACCCGTGTCGATGTGGATGCGGCCCTTGCCGTCTCCCAGCGTGCCGTACACGTGGTCCCGGCGGACGGAGCGGACCTGAAGCGCGAAGTCCAGATCGATCCCGCCGCTCCCCGTCTCCAGCTCCACCTCGGCACCCAGGTCCTCGGGTGCGTGGATGGTCACCGAGCCCGAGCCCGTGTCCACGTCCAGGCGGTCGACGTCCACAAGGAGACCCAGCTCCACGCCGCCGCTTCCCGTGTCCAGGACGACGTCGGGCACCGACACGTCGTCGAGCTCGATGGAGCCCGAGCCCGTGTCCACGCTCAGCGACGGCCCGCTCAGGCCCCCGCCCCGGACGCCGCCCGAGCCCGTGTCGATCTCCATGTGGCCCCCGGTCACGCCGCGGAGGGACACCGAGCCGGACCCCGTGTCCACCCCCAGGTCTCCCTGGATGCCGCGCACCGAGACCGAGCCCGACCCCGTGTCCACGTCGAGGGACCCGACCACGTCCGACGCGTCCACCGAGCCCGAACCGGTCTTCAGGTGGACGTCGCCGTGAACGCCCTGCACGTCCATCTTGCCGGCGGCTACGTGGAGGGTGAAGTCCTTGCCGTCCGGCACCTCCACCACCAGGTCGGCCCAGGCCTCGAGGCCCCGGCCCGAGCCCCGGATGTCGATGCGCTCGCCGGACCGTCCGCTTTCCCCGAACGTCCCGTCCTCACGGACGCGCAGCGAGGTACGCGAGCCCCTGCCGAGCCCGGGATAGACGATCTGGTCGTCGGGGTAGATCACCCGAAGCGTCTCGCGGCCGTCCACCTCCCCGGTCTGCACGTCCAGGCGGGCGGCGTCGGCACCGCCCCGCGTGATGCGCACCACGACGTCGGAGCCGCTGCCCCGCACTACGCGTGCCTCGCCGGCGAGGTTGTAGACCGCGATCTCGCTTCCCGACACCCGATGGGTCTCCTGGGCATGGCCCGGGGTGGCCACGGCGACGACGAGCGCAAGCGCGGTCCCGCCGGAATACATCTTCCTCAGCATCGTCTCTCCTCCACGTCTCCTCGAAGGAACGGTCGCTTCCTCGATCTGGTCCTGCGCCATGTCCGGCCCACCGTCGTCACCGTCCTGGTGTCCTGTCCCGGGCGAGCCGGATCTCTCCGTCGAACACCTTCACCTGCACCTGGGCGCTTCCGCGTCCCAGTGTGAACTCGAACACGCCTCCGCCCTTGTAGCCTTTGAGGGTCACCGGAAACTCCGACGTGAACTCCCCGTCGAAGGTGGAGACGCTGAATGCCGCGTCGGCGTCCCGGGGGACGGCGAGCGTGGCGTCGCCGTCGTGCACCGAGAACCAATACCGTCCCTGGTGCATGAGAGGCCCCCGGAAGAACACGTCACCGTCCAGGGTCTCGGCCCGCAGGCTGGACGCTGTCACGCCGTCGAGCGTCAGGTCTCCGTCGCCACTGGCCACGTCCACGTCGCCGGTGACATCGCTCAGGCGCACGTCGTCCCCCCGGGAGTGGGCCGTGACCGAGCCCCGGGCGCTCCGGACGTCGATCTCGCCCTCGACGGTGGAGAGTGAGACCTCGCCCGAGGTGTGCTCGGTGCGGATGTCGCCCGAGACATTGTCCACCACCACCCTGCCCTCCACGCCGGACACGCGGACATCCAGGGAGCGACCCCGAACCTCCACATCCACCCACCGTGGCACCCTGAGAACGGCGTCGACCTCCAGCCTCCGGCCCTTCGGGTCGAAGGGCACCACCGACACCCGACTCCCCGAACGGGAGAGCCCCAGGGCCCGCGTGTCCCCATCCGTGGCTCGGACCTCCACGCTGCTCCGGTCCCATGCTTCGACCACCACGCTTCCCGAGAGGCGATCCACCACCACCCGGTCACCGCGGCGGAGGTCAAGCGTCGTATCGGGAGCGGCGTGCAGGCTCGAAGCCAGCAGTCCGGCGAGTAGGATCGCGTTCATGTCACCCTGCCCATTCGGCGATGTCCGCCGCCTGCCGGAGATACTCCACCTTGTCCTGGTACGCCCGCTCCAGGTGATCCCGCACGAACGCGTTGGCGGGGTCCAGGGCGAGCGCTCGCCGGGACTCGTCGATGGCCCGATCGATCACGCCCAGGTTCTTCTCCAGGATGCGGACCGTGTTCGGATCCAGCTTGTCCCGTGCCTGGGCCAGCGTCTGCTCCAGGACCTGGAGCTCGCCGGCCAGCTCCGGCGGTGGCGCGGCCACGTCGGCCGCGGGAAAGACCTGCGTCGGTGCCGGTGTCGCACCCGCTTCCGAGCCCTCGCTTCGAGAGGCCAGACCCGGTCCGACCCACCACGTGGCCGCCGCCGACACGAGGGCCAGCACCACCGACGCGGCAGCGAGCTGCGGCATGGTGAGGTACAGACCCGACCGGCGTCGGGTCGGAGGCGAGGTGGGGAGGCGGATCACGTCCGGCTCCCGCTCCGGGCCCCCGGTCGCTCCGATCCCCGCCGCGATCTCCGGCCAGAGATCGCGAGGTGGCTCAACCTCACCCATGGCGCGTGCCGTCGCCACCACGGCGCGGAGCCCGTCCAGAACGCGGCTGCACGCCGGGCATGTCCGGAGATGCTCCTCGAGCGCCTCGCGGCGCGGCTCGTCCAGCGTGCCGTCCAGATACTCCGACAGCTGGTCCGTCCAGGTTTCGTGTCGATGGCTCATCATGCGTCTAGGTGTTGGCGGAGGAGCATGCGCGCCCGGTGCAGCTGGGACTTGGAGGTCCCGACCGAGATGCGCATGAGCCTCGCGATATCCTCGTGCCCGTACCCTTCCACGTCGTAGAGGACAAAGACCTGCCGGGCGCCGTCAGGCAGTCGCGACAGGGCTCGCTCCAGGTCCAGCGCCGCCGCCGAGCTGCGCCCGAGCGGCGCCACCGTCCGTTCCATCACCCCTTCCGGGGCCACCTGCCGAGCCTCCCGCCTGCGCAGGCTCTCCCTGCGGGTGAGCAGCAGGTTCACCGCCAGGCGATGGAGCCAGGTCCCGAACCGGGCGTCCCCACGGAAGGTCCCGAGCTTCTGCCACGCCCGGATGAACACCTCCTGGGTGAGATCCTCGGCCACGTCCTCCCCGACCATGCGTCGGGCCAGGGCGTACACCCGCCCCACATGCCCTCGATACAGCCGCTCGAAGGCCGTGTGATCTCCTTTCGCGGCTCGTTCCGCGTCGGTGATTTCGGCGTGTGCCGGCACCACGTGGTCTCGCCTTTTGAGTGGCTCGGGTCCCCGTTCTATCTTACGCATGGTTGGACAGGGTTCAGCAGTGCCGGGTTGGAACGGCAGCGGCTTGCGTCGCCTCCCGGGTCTCCCGCACCATGGTCCGCTCTTCAGACCGACACGAGGACGCCAACATGCAGATCTTGCCCATCGACCTCACCTCCCTGATATCGGCCATCCTGGGAATCTCCATCGTCCTCATCCCGGTCATCGGACTCACGATCCGCTTCGCGCTCAAGCCCACCGTGGAGACCCTGAGCCGCTTCTTCGATCACCGGGGCCTGGACGAGACCGTGAGCATCCTGGAGCGACGCATGGCCCTCATGGAGCAGCAGATCGAATCCATGGAGCACACCGTGCATCGTCTCGCGGAGGTCACCGAGTTCCATCGGGCCCTGGAGTCCGGTTCGCCCGCGGACCCGACGCCGGCCCGGGAGCCCGGTACCTCCGAAGGCGAGGAATAGCGCCCATGCCCGCCGACGTCGAGATCATCGCCCACCGGGGATACAGCGCCCGCGCCCCGGAGAACACCCTCGCATCCCTGGACGCGGCCGCGGAAGCCGGCGCCGACGCCGTGGAGTTCGATCTCCACACCGCCGCGTGCGGCACCCCGGTCCTCTTCCACGACGCCATGCTCAGCCGCACCACCAACGGCGTGGGCCCGGTGCGGCGGCGCACCCTGGAGCAGCTCAAGGGCCTGGACGCCGGCGCCTGGTTCTCCTCCGACTTCGCCGGCGAGCGAATCCCCTCCCTGGTGGAGGCCCTGGAGCGCATCGACGGGCGTGTGGGACGGGTGTACGCCGAAGTGAAGGGATTCCGGGAGCTGGAGGATCTGGACCGCATGGTGGCGCTCACCCTCGAGGCCGGCATGCTGGAGGCCGTCACCTTCATCTCCCTGAACTGGACCCTCCTGGACCGGATGCGCGGGCAGGAGCCGGACCTGGCGGTAGGCTACGTGGTGGAGGAGCCCGGAACCGTGGACGAGGCGTTCCAACGGGCCCAGGGAGATGTCAGGGCCCTGGTGGACCTCCGGGCCGACCTGGTCCTCGACGCGCCGGAGCTGGCCGCCCGGGCGCGAGACGCCGCCATCGATCTGGCGGTGTGGACGGTGGACGATCCGGCCCAGGCCACCCGGCTTCTGGAGCTGGGCGTACGTCGGATCACGACGAACGAGGTGGAGACGCTTCTGGACTGGAAGCGAGCATCGTCCTGAGGGATTCCCGCAGCGCCTTCTTGTCGAACTTCCCCGTGGACGTGCGGGGGAGCGCGTCCATGAGCGTCACCCCATCGGGCACCCACCACGTGGGGAGCGTCTCCGCCAGGGGCGCCAGGAGCTCCTGGGGATCCGGCGCGCGCCCGGAGCGCACCACCACGCAGGCCCAGGGACGTTCCTGCCAGCGCGCGTCGGGCACGGCCACGACCGCCGCCTCTGCCACGTCGGGATGGTCCATGAGGGCGTGCTCCAGCTGAACGCTGGAGATCCACTCGCCGCCGCTCCGGATGAGATCCTTGGTGCGATCCACCAGGCGCACATACCCGTGCCCGTCCACGGTGGCCACGTCGCCGGTGCGCAACCAGCCGTCGTGGAAGGCCTGGGGCAGGTCGGCCCGGTAGTACCCCGCGGTCACCCACGGGCCACGGACCTCCAGCTCGCCCGGCGTGGCGCCGTCGGCCGGCACCTCCCGGCCCGACTCGTCCACGATCCTCGTCTCCACCAGGGGCAGCGGCGTGCCCTGGCTCGTCCGCACGGGAAGCAGCGCCTCGGGCGACCATTCCGCCATGGCGCCCCGGGGATGGGTGACCATGCCTACGGGGGACAGCTCGGTCATGCCCCAGCCCGTGAGGATCTCCACGCCCAACTCCCTGCGGTACGCCTCCAGGAGGGAGGGCGGCGTGGGCGCTCCGCCGGAGTGGACACGAAGGCGCGGAGAGAGGCCGCGCGGCCGTTCTCGAAGCGCGTCCAGCACACCCATCCACACCGTGGGTACCCCCGCCGCGAAGGTCACCGACGCGGAGGAGAGGAGGTCGGCCAAGGCCTCCGGAGAGGGGCGGGGCCCGGGAAGCACCAGCGTGGCGCCCGTCATGGCCGCGGCATAGGGAAGGCCCCACCCGTTGGCGTGGAACATGGGGACGGCGGGAAGGACCACGTCGGCCTCGGCCAGGCCGAATCCGTCGGGAAGGCAGATGCCCAGCGTGTGCAGCGTGAGGGCGCGGTGGGAGTAGAGCACTCCCTTGGGCTCGCCGGTGGTCCCGGAGGTATAGCAGAGGGCCGCGGCCGTATCCTCGTCCAGCTCCGGGGGCGCCCCCTCGCCTCCGGCTGTCGACACGAGATCCTCGTAGGCCCACCACCCCGGGGGCGCCTCGTCGTCCAACGCGACCCGGTGGCGCAGCCCGGGAAGCTCCTCCGCCACCTGGTCCACGAGAGGCTGGAACTCGGGATCCGCGAAGACGACCCGCGCGTCGGCGTGACGCAGGATCCCGGCGATCTGTGCCGGAGAGAGGCGGACGTTGCCGGTGAGGAGGACCGATCCCGCCGCCGGGACTCCGAAGTACAGCTCCAGGTGCCGGTGGTGGTTCCACGCCAGCGTGGCCACCCGATCTCCCGGACCCACGTCGATGCGATCGAGCGCGGCAGACAGCGACCACGCTCGGCGGCGGATCCCGGCCCACGTGTGACGCACCACCCCGTCGGGCCGTGCCGAGAGCACCTCCTTCTCTCCGAACAGGCGGGCTGCCCGCTCCAGGAGCGCGGTGAGCGTGAGGGGAACGTGCATCATCCCACCCTTCACGCACCCACCTCCCCCGCCTCCGGAAGCTCCTCGTTCACGGCGCCACGTTGATTGCTCTCGGATGCCACGGGAACGATGAGGTTGAAGGTGGCTCCCTTCCCCGGCTCCGACACCACGTGCACCGAGCCGCCGTGGGCCTCTGCGATGCCCCGTACGATGGCGAGCCCCAGCCCCGCCCCGGTGCGGTCACTGCGACTGGCCTGCCAGAAGCGGTCGAAGAGCCGGTCGGCGTCGTCGGGGGCGATCCCCGGTCCGTCGTCGGAGACGAAGAGGGCGACGTGGGTGGACTCCTCCTCACGCGCCCCCAGGACCACGTGCCCGGCGTCGGGCGTGAACTTGAGGGCGTTGGCCACCAGGTTGACGAGAGCCTGCTGAATGCGGTCCGGATCGACGCGCACGCGGGGGAGGTCGTCGGGAACGTTCAGGACGAGCTCGATGCCCCGCTCGGCGGCCTGGCTCTCGAATACCGCAAACGTCTCCTCGAGGAGGACCCGCGGCTCCTCGGCCGCGGCGCGTACCACCAGGGCGCCCGCCTCGATGCGCGAGATGTCCAGGAGATCTTCGATGAGGCGGCCCATGCGCAGCGCCGAGCGACGGATGATGCCCGCCTGCTTCCGGCGCTCGGCCTCGTCCAGCGGGAGGTCGAGCAGGAGGTCCGCCGCGCCCCGCACCACGCCCAGCGGGTTGCGCAGGTCGTGGGACACGACCGAGAGCACCTCCTCGCGCACGCGCACGGCGCGCCGGAGCGCGTCCTCCTTCTGGCGAATGTCCGTCATGTCGGTGAAGGTCAGAACCGCGCCCCGGACCTCCAGCCCGTCGACCAGGGGCTCCAGGGTCCAGCGCACCGGAAGGGGGGTCCCGTCGCGGCGCCACAGGACGTCGTCCCCGGAAGAGCGCCCGGCGCCTCCCTTCGACAACGCCTTCAGGATGGGGGAATCCTCCCGGGGGCGCGGGTCCCCCTCGCTCGTCGTGTGGTGCAGGACCTCGTGGACGTCACGCCCGCGCAGCTCCCACTCCGTCCACCCGAGCAGCTTGGCGCCCGCCGGATTCAGGCTGATGACCCCCCCCTCCAGGTCGATGCCCAGCACCCCGTCCGTTGTGGCGTTGAGGACGGCATCGATCTCCCTCCGGGCCCTGAGGGCGTCGTTCCGACGGGCCTCGGCCTCGTGACGCAGCACCAGCAGCCGTCGGCCCACCAGTGCGACCACGACGGTACCGCCCAGCGCGAGCAGGAGGAGCCCCATGCTGATCCGCGTCTGGAGCGATCGGAGGTAGGCCGAGTTGTGGAAGCCCTGGTCCACCTCGTTCTGAAGCGCCTGCTCCAGGTCCAGGGTGGCGTTCTGAAGCTCCTCGAAGCGCGCCTGCTCCTGGTTGAAGGAACCCCTCATCTCCTGGCGCGTCTCCTCGGACTCGAAGGCGCCACGGTGCCCCAGGTGCCAGCGCGTCGTCAACGTGGAGAGCCGGACCAGTCGCTCCCGCACCTTCAGGTCCATGCCACCGATGAACGCCTGCAGACCGGCATAGATCTCGCCTTCCTGCTTCAGGTACGCGTCATAGGAGAGCTTGAAGGACCGGTCCCCGGTGAGGAGAAAGGCCTGGAAATCGGACATCTGGCGGGCCTGGATCTGGGACAGGCGTGTGCCCAGCAGACGGGCAGGGTCCAGGACCTCGGTGATGCGGCGCTGTGCCTTCTCGGCCTTCCTGCCCATGATCGCCGGGACCACCGCCAGGGCCACCATCACCGCGGCGATGAAGACGACGGGCACGAGCCCCCCCAGGGGAGGCTCGCGCCCGCCACGTCCCTTGGTCGCTCTCGCCGTCAACGCTGTGCTCTGCCTCGCCGGGTCCGGAGCGACGCGCGGGACGTCCCGTCAGCGTCCGCCGGACACGATGGGCCCGGCGCCCTCACGTCAGTCCTGACCCTCTTCGAATTCCTCGTCCTTGAGACGGAACCCCGTCGTGAGGTCCTCCTCGCTCTGGGTGCCCAGGAAGACCTGCTTCGTCGGCTGCCCCAGAATGCGTCCCGCGATGTAGTCTCCCAGCACCGGACCTTGCTTGAAGGCCTCTGCCGAGCCGCCCCCCGTCAACCAAGCGTTGTCGAAGTCCGGGTGGTGGTCAATGATGAACTGGGAGTCGACGCTGGACTCGTAGTGACAACACCGGGTCTCGTTGATGGCCCGATCCGCAAGCTGGGGGAAGTACTTGCGGAGCACCTCCCGCGGCCGCTCGTGGTACTTCTCGTCGATCCACCGGACGCTCGTATCGGGATCGTCGCCGCGATGCCCGCCGGTCCGGATGCGGAACCCCCGGGCGTCGTTGGGAAGCGCCGGCCACCCCGTGACTCCGGGCACGTTGTAGCTGGGCAGGTTGGGGAAGCGGTAGCGCTCGTCACCCGGCGGCGTCGAGAAGTAGTAGGCGTGGCCCAGCGTGCGGATGCGCAGGCGCTTGCCCATGAGCTCGGGGAAGAACTTCGGAAACCACGGGCCCAGGGCGAACTGGAAGTTCCCACCGCTGATCCGCTGGCTGCCGTCCACCACGATGTCGGAGACCATACGACCGTCCGTGGAGCCCATCTCCACCTTTCCGACCACGATGGTGCCCCCTTCCTGAACGAACCGCTTGGCCACGGACTCGATGGCGCGCCGGGCCCGCACGATCCCGGCGCCCGCGTCATAGATGGCCACGCTCACGTCCGGAACCTCGATGACGGGCCAGCGCTTGTGGACCTCGTCTGCGGAGATGACCTCGTACGGATACCCCAGCTCGTCCCAGTTGTCCGTGGTCCGCTGCATGAAGGGCGTCATCTCGTCGCGCATGATGACGTCGCCGGTGTTGTAGTAGACCCGGGGAAGGAGATCGTCCTGGTTCTCCTCGTCCCACGCGGTCCACCGCTTCGCGGCCTCGATGGCCCAGCGGCCCCACTGGAGGCCGTGGGGTCGATCGCCGTAGCTGGAGCGGACCCCCCGCGTCTCGCCGCCCGAAGTGGCTCGGGAGTTGGCGGGTCCGTACTGATCGACGACGGTGACCTTGGCGCCTTGCCGCTGGAGGTACAGGGCCGTCCACATACCGAAGGCGCCGCCTCCGATGACGACGACGTCGGGGGCGGCTCCGGAGCGCACCAGAGGCGCGCGCGCCAGAGTCTCCGCCGCCACGCTCGTCGCGGAGATGGCGAGGCCGGCTCCCGCGGTGGCTACTTTCAGAAAGTCACGTCGATCGATTCCCACCTGGAGTTCCTCCTCAGCGCGTGGGTGTGTCTGTAGGCGCCTTCAACGTGTAGGCGGCCATCGCCTCCTCGTCTCCCGAAAGCTCGGAGCCTCCGGCAGGAAAACCGTTCAGCTGGAGGATGTAGGCCACGACGTCCACGTAGATTTGCGGCGCGAGGCTGCCCGGATCGTCGTCGGGCATGTTCTCGGAGATATCCTCGTAGAGATCCGCGACCGAGCGCTCTCCCCACTTGAACTGGAAGTCGCTCCCCTTGAACTCGCTGGAGTAGTGACACTCGTAGCAGGTCTCCCGGAACGCGACGTGGCCCCGCTCCGCCTGCTCGGCGGTATAGCTGGGACCGGCCGACGGGGCCTGCGCTCCGGACGAGGACGGGGCGGGCTGAGCGTCGGAGGGGGTCGCATCGGGCGTGGCCGACGCCTGGGGAGAGGGAGAAGAGGGCGCACCTTCAGGGGGAACGGAAGATGCACAGGCCGTTGCGGCAGCCGCCAGGGCCACCAGCGTCAGGAGGGTCGCCGGTCGTCTCATTCGCTCGATCGGTTGGGTGACAAGCGGCTCCCAAAGTGGGTGGCGGCCTGCGGAACGGCAAGCGGGGCGGGCCGTGCGGGACTTCCGCTCGGGCTCAGACACGGATGAAGATCCGGCGTCGGTACAGGGGCCACGTGAGGGCCAGCCACAGCAGGACGTAGGCCACCGCGAATGCCAGGGAGCCGTTGTAGTCTCCGGCCCACGACCGGAAGAGATTCTGGTAGATCCATCCGTAGGCCGACGTGTCGCCCACCCGGATGAGGATGAGGGCCTTGGTCATCAGCCCCGACGCCACGAACACGGCGATGGCGTTGGTGCCGTACACCCGTAGCGGCGTGAGCCATGGGCCTCTCCGTCCCCGTACGTCCGCGACGTGGTGGAAGGCCGCCAGGAGGAGGAGCGCCGTGCCCGCCGTGAAGACCACGTAGGAGCTGGTCCAGAGGTTCTTGTTCACCGGGAACACGAGCCCCCACAGCAGGCCCAGGGGGGTGAGGACCACGCCGGCCGCAGCCATCCCTCGGGTCAGGGTCGGGCCGTCCCGCCCCGTCAGGAGCCACTCTCCGGTGAAGATCCCCAGGAGCGCCGTGGCCACCGCCGGGAAGGTGGACAGAAGCCCCTCCGGATCCCAGGTGCCCTGGTAGAGGTGGCCCTGCATGAGCATCCGGTCCACGAAGGCCGCCAGGTTCCCTTCGGGCGACAGGTCGCCCGGCCCGTAGCCGGGCACCGGAATCCACGACATGGCCGCCCAGTAGCCCAGGAGGAGCCCCACGGTCCACGCCACGCGTCCCCTCGTCCCGGCCGCCAGATACAGGCCGGCCGCGGCCAGATACACGAGCCCGATGCGCTGGAGCACGCCCGGCCACCGGATCCCCGAGACGTGGAAGTCGGGGAAGATCCGCATGAAGAAGCCCAGGGCCACGATGACGAGAGCGCGACGCACGACGTGGGCGAACAGGGCTCGCCGGTCCGCCCCCTCCGCCAGCCGCCGGCGGAACGACAGGGGAACGGCGACGCCCAGGATGAAGAGGAAGTAGGGGAAGATGAGGTCCGTCGGGGTCCACCCGTGCCATGCGGCGTGCTCGAGCGGAGCGTACACGTAGCTCCAGCTCCCCGGATCGTTCACCAGGATCATCCCGGCGATGGTCAATCCGCGGAAGGCATCCAGCGAGACCAGCCGGCGCGCCTGAGGATCGGGCGGAGCCGGCGCGGGAGCTGCCTCGCGGTCGGACCGCGTGGAAGGTGCCGCAGCCATGCTCACTCCCCTCCCGGCGACGCCATGAGCCCCTCGACCATGTCCGCCAGGATCGTGAATCGGCCGGGCGCGTCCACATCCAGGACGGGCACGTGGGCCTGGAAATCCGGGACGTCGGTGAGGATCGCCACATAGGTCCCGTCGCCTCCCGGGTCGGCACCGTAGATGGGCTCGGCATGGGCCGAGCGGCGGAACACCTCGATCTTGGGCACCGTCGATGTCTTGAAGCCCTCGGCCACGACGATGTCGGCGTCGCTCAGGTAGCGCTGCACCAGCTCCTCCAGCGCCATCTCCCCGGCGTCGTCCCACCCCCCCATGACGGCGACCTGCTCGGGCCCCGCCATGACCACGCGGTGGGCACCTCCTTCCAGTCGATGGCGCCACGAGTCGGTCCCTGCGTGGTCCAGCTCGAAGCCGTGCCCATGCTTCGCAGTCATGACCCTGTGCCCCCGCTCCACCAGCGCCCGGACCAGGCCCACCGCCGTGGTCGTCTTTCCCGACTTCTTCTTTCCGATGACCGCCACGGTCAGGGGAGGAGTGCTGGCGCTCATGGCTCGTCGCCCTCGGCCAGGGCCGCTTCGGCCCGGGCGCGGTCGTCCTGTGTGTTGACGTTGAGGAAGGGATGATGGCCCCGCGCCGCGAGCTTCTCAGGCGCCAGGGCCCGGCCGCCGACGGTCCGGAAGAGAGCATGGAGGGAACGGTCGTCGGAAGCCAGGGCCGCACGCGCTGCGGGAAGGACCGCCACGCTCCAGGCGGCGCACAGAGGCTCGACGCCGCCCCCGGAGCGGGCCGGCGCGACGGCGACCCCGCCGCCCAGGGCCTCCGCCACGGTCCGGATCAAGCCTTCGCCCACCAGCGGCAGGTCACAGGCCAGGAGGAAGACCCCGTCCAGCCCCCGCCCCTCGGCTTCCACCAACGCCGACTCCAGCCCGGCCAGCGGTCCTGCGCCGGAGGTGCGATCGGGAAGCACCGGAACGTCCACGGGCCCCACGGGACGGCTGGACACCACCACCACCGACTCCACCACGCCCCCGAGGGTATCCACCGCCCGGGACACCAGCGACCGCCCTGCAACCCGGGCCGTGGCCTTGGGCCCGCCGAACCGCTTTCCCTCTCCTCCGGCCAGCACAGCCCCGAGGAGGCGCGGCCGCCGCCTCACGTCACGCGCTCCGGCACCGTGTATACGTTGAAGGCCCCGTCGCGGGCGAAGCCCACCAGCGTCTGGTTGAAGCGCTCGGCGAGATCCACCGCCAGGCTCGAGGGCGCGCCCACCGCCACCACCACGGGAATCCGGGCGACCACGGCCTTCTGGACGATCTCGAAAGAGGCGCGTCCGCTCACCACCAGGATCCGGTCCCGGGCGGGGAGGCGCCGGTGCAGGAAGGCGTCACCCACCACCTTGTCCACAGCGTTGTGGCGACCCACATCCTCCCGCAGCGAACGGCACGATCCGGAGGGGTCGAAAAGCCCCGCCGCGTGGAGCCCCCCGGTGCGCTGGAACACGCCCTGGTCCTCCTCCAACCGCTCGGGCAGCATCGCCACCACGCCGCCCGCCACCCGCAAGGGGTCGTCGAGGATCCGGCAGCCTCGCACCTCCACGGCTTCCAGGCTGGCCTTGCCGCACACGCCACAGCTCGACGTGGTGTAGAAGTTCCGCCGGAGGCGCTCCACGTCCACCACCAGCCCGGGGCGCAGGCGGGCCTCGAGCACGTTGTAGGCCTGGGACTCGTCCCCGCTGCAATAGGTGATCTCCTGCAGGCGCTCAGGCGCATCCAGGAGCCCTTCTCCATGAAGGAACCCGGCCACCAGGTCGAAATCGTCGCCGGGCGTACGCATGGTGACCGCCACCGACTCGGAGCGCCGCGTACCCGAGTCGTCGACCCAGGAGAGGCGCACCTCCATGGGCTCTTCCACGGCCACGGTGTCGCGCCGGCTCACTCGGCGGTCGGCGCGCCCGTTCGCGTCCCCGTAGCGCTGCACCCGGACGGACCGGGTCGCCCCTCGCTGACCGATCACGTCAGTCCGCCGCCTCCACCGCCGCGTGTCCGGGCACGACCTCGACCACCGCCGTGAAGTCGGGGATGCCGCACTGGGGCTCCACCACGTCGCGCCGGATGAGGGGGTTGGCCTCGGGCCAGAAGACCTGGAGGTTGCGCTCCTTCATGGGGGCCGTCCGGCAGCGTCCCCGGAAGACGCCCACGGAGGAGCGGAGGGTCAGAGGGTCGCCGTCGGCGAGTCCGAGGCGGCGCGCGTCCCCCGGCGCCATGAAGACGTCGTCCCTGTGGCCTCCGGTGAGGGGGTCCCTCCCCGCCTGGATCATGGAGTTGAACTGCTTGCCGCGCCGTGTGCTCAGGTGGAAGTGACCTTCGGGGATGTCCAGCTCCGGCGGCCGCACGGCGTGGAAGCGGGCATGACCGTCGGGATGCCCGAACCGTCCCTCCTCGCACAGCCGCGGACCGCCCCACTGGATCATGTCTCCCTTGTGGGCCAGGCGCTCGATGCCCGCGTAGGCCGGGACCGAGCGGGCGATATCGGCCCGGATCGCCGCCGCCGACCCGAGTCCCAGGAGGTGGGCGCGCTCCGGGTGGACACGCCGCGCCACGCCTGCAAGGACCTCCCACTCGCTCCGGGCCTCCGGGATCCGGCGCCCCGGGATCTCGGGGCTGAAGATGATGCGGCGCTCCGTGGTCGTCTCGGTGCCCCCTCCAGGCTGTTCGTAGCGCGTCGTGGCGGGGAGGACCACCACGGTGTCGGCGGGCTCTACGAACATCTGGTGAGAGAGCACGATGTCCTGATGCACCCGGAGGCCCACGCGCTCCAGGGCCTCCCGGCAATAGGCCGGATCGGGCAGCGTTCCCAGGTAGTCGCCGCCGATGGCCCACAGGGCATCGATCTCGCCCCGGTGCGCAGCGTGGACCGTCTCCACCGCCGACAGGCCCCGCCAGTCCGGGACGTCGAAGCCCCAGATCCGCGATACCTCCACCGCCGCCTCGGATCCCACCGGGCGCCCTCCGGGGAACGACCACGGCACCGCACCCACCTCGGCGCCGCCCTGCACCCCCGAATGGCCCCGGATCGGCATCAGGCCGCATTTCTCCCGGCCCACGAAGCCCTGGCTCAGCGCCAGGTTCACGATGGCCTGGACGTTGTCGACGCCGAAGCGGTGCTGTGTGATGCCCATGCTCCACACGAATACCGCGCGGCGGGCCTCGGCCACCATGTCGGAGAAGGCCTCCATCTCCTGTCGGGCGACGCCACTGAAGCGCTCCAGGTCCTCCCACGTCAATCCGTCGAGGGAGGCGGCCAGGTCGTCGAAGCCGACCGTGTGGGCCTCCACGAACGCCCGGTCCACCTGGCCGTGCGCCACCAGGTGCTTGAGGACGCCCGAGAGGAACGCCACGTCCCCGCCCTGATGCACCTGCACGAAGCGGTCGGCGAGCTTCGTGCCGAAGAGGGCCGAGTCGAAGATGGACGGGATCCAGTACCGCTCCATGGCCGGCTCACGGAACGAGTTGACCACGGCGATGCGCGCACCCTGCTCCTTGGCCCGGTACATGTACTTGGTGGCCACCGGCTGGTTGTTGGCCACGTGGGAACCGAAGAAGACCAGTAGATCGGTGCCGATCCAGTCGTGATAGGAACAGGTGGATGCCGCCACACCCAGCGATCGCTTGAGCGTCGTGGTGCTGGGTGCGTGACAGATCCGCGCTGAGTTGTCCACGTGGTTCGTGCCCAGGAAGCGCGCAACTTTCTGGGCCGCGAAGTACACCTCGTTGGTGATGCCCCGGGAGGTGAGGTAGAAGGCGAGGCGGCGGGGGTCCAGCGCGGCGATGCGTTCCGCCAGCAGGCCCAGGGCCTCGTCCCACGAGATCCGGGTGAAGCCCCCTTCGCCCCGGCGCCGGACCAGGGGGAACGGGATCCGCCCGAGCCCCCGCAGCGCGTCGCCGGAGAGCACCTGCAGGGCGGCGACGTCCCCGAGGCGGCCCGGGTCCAGGGACCCCATGGTGTTCAGGCGCAGGAGCTCGAGGCGCACGGTGCACAGGTGGACCCCGTCCAACGTCCAGTCGCGGAGGCCCGTGGTGCCCAGGGCGCAGCCGTCGCACACCCCATCCCGGAGGATGCGCATGGCGTACTCCAGCTCTTCGCGATTCTCCCACCATATCCGGGCCATGTCCCGGAAGTGACGGGGCTTCTCCTCACCGAAGCCGAAGGGCTTGAGAGAGACCCAGGTGGACGGATTCCAGCCGAACTCCATGACGTGGTCCGGGCGTGGGGGCAGGTTGGGCCGAATAGCGGCCGGCCGACCGCTCAACCTCCGGCGCCGGGTCCCCGCGCGTCAAGAGAACCCCGTCCCCCCGGCGGTCGCCGACGGCCCTCACCGAGGTGGGACGACGTCAGAAGAGGATGGTGAGGAACGCGTAGATTCCCCAGCCCACCAGAACCGTGAGGAACGTCTTTCCGTTGCCGAAGTCCAGTGCCTGGCGAATGGCGATGAAGGCCGCCACCAGCATCCACAGCGGCACCAACATGTTCAGGATCCACCCGAGGAGGGGGAAGAACCCCAGGAGCAGCAGGAGCCCGGGAGTCTGGGCAAAGCCCAGCGTACGGAGAAGCTCACCCCACGTGGCCGTGCCGTCGAAGATCTTGTCGCCCACCAGGTACGTGATCCCGGCCCACACCAGCCACCCCACGAGTGCCGCCAACGCCGCCTTCACCGAGCCCACGATGCCCAGGGGTGACGAGCCGATGGCGCCGGCTACCGCCACCAGCGCCACCACCAGAGCGGCCTGCCCCGTGGCCGTGTCGTCGTGCTCCACCTCCTCGAACGTATCCACGTTGAGGAATGCGGCACCCATCATCCGATCCGTCAGCGATCCAGCCATTGCTCCCTCCGGGAAGAGATCCACGGGCAGCACCTCCAGAAGGATGCAAGGTGAGGCAGCAGGAAGAAAGGAAATCGCGCGGCGGGGCTCACCCCGACCGCGGCCGAAGGCCGCAGGGGCTCCCCGAACCCACGCGTGGGGACGCGAGCGGCCTGCCCCCCAACCAGCGGACCGCGGAAGGGTTGCCGCCGCCCATGCCCGAGGGGGAGCCGGCGCGCGCCCCCTCCGACGACGGCTCGGCGCGAGGCGTTTGCATTC
>JASFRY010000005.1:0-25210 GCA_050114675.1 Gemmatimonadota bacterium
GCGACGTGGTGGTCTTCCAGACCGATCCGCTGACCGAGGACGTCCAGGTCATCGGACCCCTGGAGGCCCACCTCTTCGTGTCCAGCACCGCGGTGGACACCGACTTCACGGTGAAGGTCCTGGACGTGTATCCGCCGAGCGCCGACTTCCCCTCGGGGTTCGACATGAACCTCACCGACGGCATCGTGCGCATGAGCTACCGCGACGGACGTACCACCCGGGAGCTCATCACGCCGGGCCACGTCTACGAGGTGGTGCTCCACCTCTTCCCCACGGCCAACCTCTTCCGCAAAGGCCACCGAATCCGGGTGGACGTGTCCAGCTCCAACTTTCCGCGCTGGGACGTGAACCCCAACACCGGTGAGCCGCTGGCGCGCAGCCGGCGGGCCGTCCCGGCCGACAACACCCTCCTCCACGACGCCGGCCACCCGTCGCGGGTGGTGCTGCCGCTGGTGCCGGCGGGAGGGGCGTAGCGGACCCCGGCGCGGGGAGCGTCGCAGATTCGGGAGGGAGCCCCGGACGTTCGCAGGGGAGCAGCCGAGGCGCGTGGGAGCGCCCATGGCCGCGCAGTCCCTCAAGGGTTGCAGGCCAACAGGTGTTCCCCGCCGTCGGGATCCAGAAGCGATCCGAACACCTGCACCCAGTACGTGCCGTACTCCGACCCCGGGACGTCGACGAAGGCGACGCCGATGTCATCGTACGCTCCCCCGAGGATGTTGTCCCGATGGTGCTCCGAGGCCATCCAGCCCGCCATGACGTCGGCGGCGGTGGGCACGCCGGCGGCCACGTTCTCGCCCACCCGGCTGAACTGGTAGCCCGACCGATGGACGCGCTGCGGCGGCTCGGAGCCGTCGCTTCCCACGTGCCCGGTGATGCCGCTCCGCGCCATGTCCTGGGCGTGGGCCCGGGCCGCCGACACCAGGCGCTGGTCCACCCTCAGAGGCGGAAGTCCTGTCTTCTTCCGCTCCCGGTTGACCAACTCCACCACCGCCTGGCCCCGGGTGCGGGGGCACGCCTGCGGGGATCCGGTCCGCCCAGCCGCGGACGCGGTCGCGCGCGGCGTGGAGTCGGCCGGCGCCGACGGAGCGACGTCCGGCGCCGGAGGAGACGTGGCCGTACCGGCCTCCACCGCCCCGGAGGGTGCGTCACCAGCAACGTCGGTCCGCGGCCCGACGCGGGCACAGCCCCAGGACAAGGCCAGGGCAACCGCCATGAGGCTGGCGACCGCGGCGCTTCCGTTCCGGCGACCCGAGTTCATGGTCTCGTCGCGCTCCTCAGCCGTCGGCCAGCGCCTTCTTGATGCGCGCCGCGGTCATGGGCAGCTCGTAGACGCGCACCCCGATGGCATCGTGGACGGCATTGGCCACGACGGCTCCGGTGGTGGTGATGGCGGGCTCGCCGCCGCCCTGGGGTCCCAGCTCCGGCGTCTCCAGGAGCACCGTCTCGATCTCGGGAAGCCACGAGAAGCGCGGCACGGCGTAGGCGTCGAAGTTCTGCTCCATGATGACGCCTTTGTCGAAGTGGATCTCCTCTGCGAGGGTGTAGCCCAACCCCTGGGTGAGGCCTCCCTCCATCTGGATGCGTGCCCCTTCGGGGTTGATGATCTCGCCCATGTCCTGGACGCACACGATGCGGTCCACCACCACGGTGCCCCGCTCCCGATCCACCCGCACCTTGGCCATGGTGGCCACGTAGGTCCCGGCGTCGGTGCCCAGCGCCACGCCCACGCCGTCCCCCGATGGGGCGGTCTTCCAGTCGTGTCCGAAGCGGTCCGCCGCGGCCCGGAGGACCCGCTTCATGCGCTCGTCGGTGAGGTTGGCCATGCGGAAGGACACCGGGTCCATGCCGGCGGCCACCGCCATGGCATCGATCTGCGACTCCATGGCGAAGTGGTTGACGTTGGCGCCCGGGCCGCGCCATGCCCCCACGGCCAGGGGGTGGTAGCGGGGTCCCTCGCCACCCCAGCCCCCCGCCGACGTGACGCGGTGGTTGGGAAGGTCGTAGACCGGCGCCGCACCCCGGTTGCCGCCATGCATGTTGGCGTAGTCCCAGAACGTGATGCGCCCCCGCTCGTCGATCCCCGACGAAGCCTTCACGATGGTGGCGGGCCGGAAGGTGTCGTAGAAGAACTCCTCGCGGCGCGTCCACATCACCTGGACGGACCGGCCCGAGAGCTTGGCCAGGCGCGCCGCCTCCACGGCCTGCTGGTTCGCCGTCTTGCCGCCGAAGCCTCCGCCCACGAAGGGCGTGAGGATGCGCACCCGGTCCGCCGGGATCTCGAGGGCGTCGGCCACCTCGTTCTGGAGCGTGAAGGGGTTCTGGGTGGACGCCCATACCGTCACCTCGTCGCCCTCCATGGTGGCCACGGCGGCGTGGGGCTCCATGGGCGCGTGGGCGATGTACTGGGCGTAGTAGGTGGACTCCACCGTCTTCGCCGCCCGGCCGCGGCCTGCGGTCAGGTCTCCCTTCTCGGTCACCACCCGCGCCTCGGGGACGTTGGCCTCCAGGTAGCTGAAGATGGTGCTGTTGCCGGGGCCCGACTCGGGCTCCTTCCACCGTGCGTCGATCTCGGCCAGGGCCCGCTCGGCCCCGTCGGGCGTGGCGTGGAGGACGGCCACCAGGTCGCCCTGGCTGACCACGGTGACGCCGTCCAGCCCCTCTGCGCCGCGGGTGTCCACGTCCACCAGCTCCGAGCCGTGGGCCGGGGGCCGCACCAGGCGGGCGTAGACCATGTCCGGGAGGTGCACGTCCGCCGAGTACTTGGCGCGCCCGGTGACCTTGGCCACCGCGTCCTGCCGGGTGGTGGCCACCCCGCACACCGTATAGTCGGCCCGGTCGTCCAGGGGCGCCTCGCCCTTCACCTCCCGCTGGATGCGCTTCCCCGCCGCCAGGTCGGCGTACGTCACCGCAGTGGCCGGGTCCCGGGTGTCGTAGACGGTCCCGTCCCGGGTTCCCAGGCGGTCCACCGGAACGCCGAGGCGCTCCGCGGCCAGCTCCTTGAGCACCTGCCTGGCCTCGGCGGCCGCCTTGCGCATGGGGGGGCCGAAGAAGCGCGTGCTCATGGAGCCGAAGGTCCCCATGTCCCAGGGGCACAGCCGGGTGTCTCCCATGACCGGGTCCACCCGGTCCAGGGGGACATCCAGCTCCTCGGCGAGCATCTGCGGGAGGGAGGTGAAGATCCCCTGCCCCATCTCGATCTTGCCCGTGAAGAGGGAGATGCGGCCGTCCTCGCCGATCCGCAGATAGGCGTTGAAGTCGGTGGGATAGTCGCGGAACTGCATGGTCCGCTCGGCCAGGAGATCGGTGATGTCCACGGTGAAGAGGACGAAGATCCCCGAGCCCGTCATCCGGAGGAAGTCGCGGCGGGTGGTCATGACTGCGCCTCCTTCTGGGCGCGAGCGGCATCCTGCACCGCGTCTATGACCCGCTTGTAGGTGCCGCACCGGCAGATGTGGCCCTCGAGCCCCGCGCGGATCTCGTCGGCCGAGGGGTCGGGGTTCCTGAGGAGCAGACCCACGGCGCCCATGATCATCCCCGGCGTGCAGAAGCCGCACTGGAGCGCATCGTGCTCGGCGAAGGCCTTCTGGACCGGATGGAGCGCACCGTCCTCCTCCAGACCCTCGATGGTGGTGATCTCCCGGCCCTGGGCCGAGCGCACCGGCGTCCGGCAGGAGTAGATGGGCCGGCCGTCCAGGAGGACCATGCACGCGCCGCACTCCCGCTCTCCGCACCCGTACTTGGTGCCGGTGAGGCCCAGCTCCGTACGCAGGACCCAGAGGAGGGGACGCCGGGGATCGGTGTCGATCTCCGCGGGCTTCCCGTTGAGGGTGAACTGTATGGCTGTGGGCATGGCTCGGATCCCGTGATGAGGTGCTTCTCCCGCCTTCTGGACACTCGGGGGTGGCGCAGGGTTGGGCAAGTTCGCCAACGTGGGACCATGCCGACCTGCGGGGCGTCCCCACGCATCCCGATCTCCGCCACCGATCCATGAGCGAAACGCTGCTGGCGCATTTCAAGCACGGCTGGGAGGCCGAGTTCGCCCGGGGCTTCCTGGACGAGGCGGGGATCCCGTGCCGGGTCTTCTCCGACGCCCAGGCCGGCGGCCACCCCTACGCCGGAGGGCTGGCCGGTGCCTCCCTCAGCGTGGCCGAGTTCGACGCAGCGCGCGCCCATGCCGTGCTGGAGGACGCCGGCGTGCTCGGGCCCGGGGGTGTCCTCCAGGAGGGTGGTGGCGCAGCATCGGCGTCCACGTCGGGACCGCTGCCTCCCGTCCTCCAGGCCGATCTGGACGACGTGAACCGGCAGCTCCGGCGGGCCCGACGCAAGGAGATGGGCCACTTCGTCCGCTCCATGCTGGGGATCACGCCGGCGGCCCTGATCCCCATCGTGGGGCTGGCGCTCCGTGGCGAAGTGGCGCTGGTCGCCCTCGTGTGCGTCTCGGTGGTCTTCGTGGAGGGATGGCGTTGGATCCAGGCGGGACGGGAGGTGAGGCGCCTGGAGGACATGCTCACGAAGCTGGAGCGGCAGGCGGACCGGCTTCCGCCGCCGTCATGAGGGCGGCAACGCGCGCTACGCCGCCGCTTTCGGACTCAGTCGCCGCCCCGAGGAGCCTCATGCCGCACGGACGCCGCCCGCACCGAAGGCAGGCGCGACGCCATGGCGTGTCAGCGGCCGAAGGGCCGGCACGCCGACGACTCGGAGAACGCCACGTCGATGCGGAGCTCGATGATGTCTCCCGGATCGGCCGTCAGGGTATCGCTGGTGCAGCGCGGACCCGCCACCATGTCGATCTCGATGGCCATGGGCTCGGAAAAGGCCCAGGGGATGGTGAAGTGCCCCTCGTCCTTTCCCGTCACCATGCCCAGGCGCGTCCGCTTCCCGGCGCGGCTCACCACCCACAGCGTGGCGTCGTTGAAGTTGAGGTTGATGACCACGATCTCCAGGACCTGTCGCCCCGCCTGGGACCGGGCGAAGGCGTCCCCGGAGTCGCCGCGGCGCAGAAGGGAGCACCCCGCCGTCAGGACCGTGGACGCGGCAAGCCCCAGCAGGAGCAGGGTGCGCACGCTGCGTCTCCGCCCTTCCTTCGGATGGCCTGCGACCGCTCCGGCGGCCGCTCCGCTCCTGCCTCTCGTCTCCATGGCCACCGCCTCCGTCTCTTCCCCCATACCCCACCTCCCGTGGAAAAGCACTCGGCCCGGCCGCCCGGAACCCACACCGGACGACCGGGCCGACTCGTGCTCCAGGCGCTACGTCAACCGCCCGTATGCGGATCCTGGATGTTGGGGTTGCCCTGGTACTCCCCGATGGGGATCGGGAAGCACGTGTCGGTCTGGTAGTTGCCCCGCTCGGCCGACGGATGGATCCCCGTCGGGAACGAGTGCTGCGAGGGCGGGTTGCCCTGCGCGGCATACCGGCGCAGGTCGCCCAGCCGGTAGCCGGCCAGGAAGAGGTCGCGGGCACGCTGCTCGCGTAGCTCGTTCTTCAGGTCCTCGCCACTCAGCGTCACCGGAGCCTGGTTCCCGTAGGCGCGGCGCTCGTTCACGAACGCCAGCACCTCGGCCTCGGAGACGCTGCCGGACCACAGGCCCGCCTCGAAGTACATGTGACGGGCTTCCAGGTACGACGCGATCTTGATGGACGTGCCCCGCTGGTAGAGCGGCACGCCGCCCATGTCGTCCTGGGTGGCGCCGTCGGCGATGGTCTTGCCCGTATAGTCACTGTACGACCACGACTGGTAGGGCTTGTACAGCGGCGTGATGGCGTCATGGCCCGTGTGCCAGGTCGACTCGTGCTGGATGCGCGGGTCGGTCTGCAGGTTGTCGGGCACGTCCTGCAGCCAGTAGTCATAGCCGCCGTTCAGGAAGCGCGGGTTCATGCCCATGGTGTCGTTGGCGCCGTGGACCTCCCCGTACAGGGCGTTGTCGGCCCGCGTGTCGTCCACGTACTGCGACCAGTAGGCAAAGCTCTGGTCGGTGACCGCCTGGGCGAACTGCATGGCCTGGGCGTACTCGAGCCGGTCCAGGTGCGCCCGCGCCAGGCCCACGTTGATCCAGTTCCTCAGATCGGCGTCGGTGGCCTGTCCCAGCGCCTCGGTGAGCCGGTCGATGGCGAACTGGTACAGCGCCGGCGGCGCGTACGTCTCGGCGCTCTCGTCGATAGTGGCCTCGCACAGGGCGTCGCCCATGAGGATGTACGAGTAGCCCGCGTACGCGAGCACCTTGGCCATCTGGTCACCCGACACCAAACCGGGGTCCAGGTCCGACAGCTTCGAGTAGGCAAGCTCCGCGGTGTAGCGGGCCCGCTGGAGCTCGGAGAACATGTTGTCGGCCGGTCCCTCGAAGTAGATGACCTGCCGGTTGTTGGCGCGCTTGTAGTCCTCCCAGTTGACACCCGTGATGTACTCGTCGGTGAGCATCTCACCGATCCAGACGAACGGGTTGTCGTAGGCAACCTGGAAGTTGCCCTGCGCCGTGTTGACCAGGACCTTGACCAGCTTCTGGTCCGCCAGATCCTGCTCCCGGAGCCGCTCGGGGTTCTTCACCTCCATGAGCCGGTCCACGGCGTTGCATCCGCCGACCGCCAGGGCGAGGGCGCCCATGAGCGCCACTCGCGCCAACCGGCCGCGCATCTTTCCAAATCCACTCATGATGATCCTCTCTTTCCTCTGGTTTCCGTTGTCTCGGTCGGTCATGGTCAGAACACGAACCGCACGGAAGCCATGAGGCGGCGCGTCATCGGTGTGGACGCGTAGTCGGTGGAGTCGAAGTTGTTGCGGCTGTAGAACGCGACCTCGGGGTCGAAGCCGTCGAAGTACTTGGTCCACATCCAGAGGTTGCGGCCCGACAGGGTCAGGCTCGCCCGGGAGGCCCGGAACTGCTGCGCCCACGACTCGGGCAGCGAGAAGGTCACCGACAGCTCACGGAGCTTCAGGTAGTCCGCAGACGCGATATGCGTCTTGGTCTGCCGGCTGTACCACACCAGGCGCTCCGCCGGATCCATGTCGGGATTGTTGACTTCCCACGTGTTGCGGTTGGACCGGTTCCGGATGGAGCAGATGGCGCACCACTGGTAGTTGCCGCCCTTGTAGTCCAGGTTGGCGAAGATGCGCACGTTGTTGAACAGCGTGATGGTGTTGGCCAGCCCGATCTCCCGGGTGGGGAGCATGGGCCCTACGTACTGGGCCTCGGACTGATCGAGGAGCGTCACGTTCCCCTGCGTCACGTCCGTCACGATGTTGCCGTCGGAGTCACGGAGCACCGGGCGGCCGTTGCCGTCGCGCTCCACGTCAAGCGACCAGATGCTGCCCAGCGGATAGCCTTCCCTGTGCTTGTTGACGTCGGCGAAGGAGCCGAAGGAGAGCTCCTGGATCTGGTCGGTCCCGAAGTCCACGAGCTCGTTGCTGTTTGTGGCCAACGACAGCGTGGCGTCCCACTGCACGTTGCGCGTGTACACCGGCGTTCCCGTCAGCAGGATCTCGAAGCCGCTGTTGGCGATCTCGCCGATGTTCTCAAGGTGGTTCCCGGTGAAGCCGCTGGAGGGCGGATCGGACACCGACACCAGCGCGTCCTTGGTGTGCTGGTTGTAGTAGGTGAACTCCACGCCCAGGCGGCCGTCCAGCACAGACGCATCGAAGCCCAGCTCGAGCTCGCTTCCGCTCTCGGCCTTGAGGTTCGGGTTGCCGTACTCGTCGGTGACGACCCGGTTCACCACGCTGCCGTCGGCGGCGGCCTGACCGGGCTCGAAGGTCCGGTCGGCCTCGCCGGGGCCGGGGGCGCTGCCGGCCATGCCCCAGGCGCCGCGCAGCTTCAGGTCGTCGATCCAGCTCACGTCGAAGAAGCTCTCCTCAGAGATGACCCACGACGCCGACGCCTTCGGGTAGTACACCAGCGAGAAGTCCTGCCCGAACGCGGTGTTGTCGTCCACGCGCAGGGCGATGGTCCAGAAGATGCGGTTCTGCCAGTCCATCTGCTCCTGGCCGAAGAAGCCCAGCGAGGTCTGCTCGCTGAAGCCCTGGTCCGCCGTCACGTTCTCGGCGGCGCCCACCACGTTGATCTTGTCGGTCACCAGGCCCCACCCGGTCACCTCGTTCCAGTCGCGCTGGCGGGCGATGACCTGCATGCCGGCGCTGAAGCGGGAGCCGATGTTCTCGTCGATGGGCTTGTTGATGGTGCCCGTGTAGTCCAGCGTCCACATGTGGTCCACGGGCAGATAGCGCGAGATGTACCCCGTGGCATTGTCGTCACCCCACGGAGCTACGCCCGTGGTGTCCTGGGCGTAGAACAGCTCGACGGTGCGGTCCATCTTGTCCAACCCCACCGTGAGCTTGTTCTGGAACCACTCGAATGGGTGGTAGTTGGCCGTGAGCGACAGGATCGTACGCTCGGCGTACTGCTGGTTGTCGTACTGGTTGGAGATCTCGGGGATGAACCCGTGCCAGCCGATGCCGTCCTCACCCCAATTGCTGTTGGAGTGGCCGGGACGGCCCCGGAAGGCGTTCCGCAGGATCCCGTTGGAGGCGTTGTTGGCCAGGGGGGACCGGATGTGTGTCCGCGTGTACGAGCTGGCCACGTCGAAGCTCAGCTGCTCGCTTGGCGTCACGCTGAAGTTCAGCCGCCCGCCGGTGCGGTTGGAGAAGTTGTTGTAGTAGACGCCTTCCTCGTTGTTCTTCTCTCCGGCGATGTAGAAGTTGTAGTTCTCTCCTCCGCCCCGGACGGAGACGTTCCCGCCGTACACACCACCGGTGCGCAGGGCCTTGGGATCGCGCCGGGCCGGCTGATCTGTGAGCAAGCGCTGGCTCAGCGGCTGGCTGGAGTTGAACGAGCTGCACCCGGGCCAGTACGAGCTGCCGATGCGGTTGCCGTAGTTGCTGTTGAACTGGGATTCGCTCATGCCCAGCGTCGCGGCGTCACCCGTGGCGGTGCACAGCGTGTAGTTCATGGGCTGCTCGAGGGCCCATTCGCTGTTGCCGCCCTGCAGCTCGGCGGTGAACTGGACGCCTTGGCCCTTCCGGCCCCGCTTGGTGATGATCTGGATCACGCCGCCTGCGGCCTCGGCGCCGTACAGCGTGGCCGCCGCCGGGCCCTTGATGACCTCGATGGACTCGATGTCCGAGGGAGCGATGGCGTCCAGGGGGCTGGAGCCCTGCACCAGGCCGTTGCTGGTGCTGTAGCCGTCGTTGATGGTGCTGCGCACGCGGACGCCGTCCACGTAGTAGACGGGCTCGAGGCCGGCGTTCAGCGAGCCTGAGCCCCGGATGCGGACCCGGGCGGCCGTGCCGGCCTGGCCCGACATGTTGTTGAGGGACACGCCCGGCGCGCGGGCGGTGAGGAGCTCGTTGACGTTCTGGATGGGCGCCTCGGCCACCAAGTCCTCGGTGGACACGTGGGTCACCGAGTTGCCCAGCGCCCGCTTCTCGGTGGCGCCGGCGGTCCCGGTCACCACGATCTCGTCCAGGCTGACGGCGCTCTGTCCCATGAGGAACGTGGTGCTGACCGTCTGGCCGGCCACCACGTCTACCGTCTGCTCACTGGTGCGGAAGCCGATGAACACCACCCGCACCGTCTGCGTGCCCGTGGGCACGTTCAAGAGAAGAAACTGGCCCTGGTCGTTGGACAGGGCCCCTTGCGTCGTGCCCACGAGACTCACCTGGGCACCCGACAGGGGACGACCCGTCACGGCGTCCTGAACGGAGCCGCGGATCGTTCCTGTGGCTTGAGCGGCAAGCTGCGTTGTTCCGGCGAGGAACGCGGCAAAGCATACCGCTGCGAACAACGTCTTTTTCATCATTCCACCTCATGAAGGTGTGAATTGGACCACCATCTATGGGCCGGCCGGAGGGTCCGGCCGACCGTGGAACGCGCCGTTGGAGGGAAGGGGCCGGAGGCGGAAGCCCATCCGGCCTGCGACGCGGGAAGGAAGGAAGAGGGGAGGTCGCGCGGGGACCGGGGCAGCACGCTTGCCACCGAGGAGCTCCCCATGGCGGCGTGCCATGGGAACGCAAAATTGTAACCCGCTTTGTGAGGCGGAGGCGGCAGCCGCAGGCGCCGAAGGAAGCAAAACGTCCCCACAACCCGAACCCGACAATGGCGAGGGGCACGACCGCCGGTCAGTCACCCGCTGCCGACGGAAGCGCTCGTGGTGGGCAGGTGGGAGGGGTACCGCTGCGGCGCATTGCCCAAGTGAGCCACAAAACAGATTCAGGGAGCAAAGCACGCCTGTCAACCGTTCTAATCCGCCAGGCTGGGCTCCCCCTCTCAGTGTGCAATACGACGTCCGGCATCCGTTATTTCACGGACGCCTGGGCGCACGCCTGAATCCGTTGTCCCACCTGACGAAACGAGAGGGGGAGGCGCGGCGGGGCGCGCCTCCCCCGAAGAGGTCCGGATCCAGACGCCCTACCGCCCTCCGCCCCCTCCCGGCGCCCGCACTGGCGGCGCCGGCCGGGTGGGCAGGTGCTTCGGGTTCTCCCGGATGAGCCTCAGGATCTCCTGGACGCCCCGCTCGAGCTGGGGGTCACGCCCCTCCAGGACCGACTGGGGGTCGTTCTCCACCTCGATGTCCGGCTCCACGCCGTGGCCCTCGATGATCCACCGGCCGTCGACGCTGATGAACCCGAACTCGGGCACGTTCACCGTCCCCCCGTCGATGAGGGGACCGTGGCTCGTAATGCCCGTGACGCCGCCCCAGGACCGCTTGCCGATGAGGGGGCCCAGACCCGCCTGCTTGAACATGGCGGGGAAGATGTCCCCGTCGGACGCGGACGTCTCGTTGAGGAGCGACACCAGGGAGCCGTAGAAGACCGGTCCCCTGGGGTAGGTGCTCGGGTAGTCGTTGTTCCTGGAGTATCCCGCCGCCAGGAGGGTCCGGCTCAGACGCTCGATGAGCATGGAGGACACGTTGCCGCCCCCGTTGCCCCGCACGTCGATGATGAGCCCCTCCTTCCGGATCTGGGGATAGTACCACTTGATGAACTCGCTGATGCCGTCGGCGCCCATGTCGGGGACGTGGAGGTACCCGACCCGGCCGTCGGTCATCTCGTCCACCTTCTCGCGGTTGCCCGCGACCCAGCCCAGGTACACCAGCTTGGTCTCGCTCGCGATGGGCTCGTAGCTCACCTCGCGGGCGCCGTCCGTGGAGGGGTGGTCGTTGAGGGTGAGGGTCACGGGATGGTCGCCCTTGTGCTGGAGCAGGGCGTAGGGGTTGTCCGACGCCGTGAGCTCGCGCCCGTCGATGGCCAGGACGTAGTCGCCCACGTGTGCGTCCACGCCGATCTCCGTGAGCGGCGACCGGTAGGCGGACTCGGCGTTGTCCCCGGCGAAGATCTTCGCGATGCGGTAGCGGCCCGCCGACGCATCCAGGGCGAAGCGAGCGCCGGGGAGGGCCACCTCGGGCCGGTCGGGGATCTCGTAGTCGCCGCCCGAGATGTAGGTGTGGGAGTTGCTCAGCTCCGCGATCATCTCGTTGAGGACATAGTCCAGGTCCGAGCGGTGCCCCACGTACTTCAGGAGCGGCTCGTAGCGGTCGCGGATGGCCTTCCAGTCGTACCCGTTCATGTTGGGCACGTAGAAGAAGTCCCGGAACCGCCGCCAGACCTCGTCGAAGATCTCGGCCCACTCCTGCTTCGGGTCGATGTCGGCCTGGAGGCCCGCGGTGGACACCGTCTGGCTGGACGACGCGCCGGGCCTGGGATCGTACAGCTTGAAGGCGCCGTTCTGGCGCACCAGGAGCTTGGTCCCGTCGGGGGATACCGAGTACCCGAACGCACCCTCGGCGAGGGTGGTCGCCTTCCGGCTCTCCAGGTTGAAGATCATGAGGTCGGGCTGGACGCCGGAGGAGCGCCCGTAGAAGAAGGGACCGCTCTTCATATAGAGGAGGTTCCCCTTCACCGCCGAGAGCCCGCTGTAGTTGTCGGGCGTCACCGGCACACGGGCGATGCGATCCGCCAATCCGTCGAAGTCGATGGCCACCGGCGTGGGACCGCCTCCGGCCCCGCCGGGCTTGGCCTCACCGCCGGCCGCGGCCGAATCGGCGCCCTCCACGTCGGCCTCGTCGCTGCGGGGCGGGAAGGGAGCCGGCACGTCCTTGCGGAGCGCCAGGGCGAAGATGCCCGTGGTGCGGGCCGTGGCGTAGTCCCACTCCATGGTGCTGACCTGGGGCGCGTACTCCCGGTCGCTGAGGAAGAAGAGGTACTTGCCCTCGGCGCCGAAGACCGGCTCGTAGGAGTTGGACAGCGAGTCGGTGACCTGGTGGAGCGCACCGCCCTGGGCGTCCCAGACGTAGACGGCGCGGAAGCCGCTGCGGTGGGTCAGGGAGAAGGTGAGCCAGCGGCCGTCGGGAGACCACGTCTGGTCGCCCACGTTCCCGGTGGAGTCCCGGGCCACCTGGGTGAGCCTCTTGTCGGCCACCGTGAGCGACCAGAGGCGTCCCAGCTTGTCGGAAAAGGCCAGGCGCTTCGAGTCCGGGGACCAGACCGGCGTGTAGCGCATCATGTCGCCGTCGGTGGTGAGGCGTTCGGGCTCGCCGCTCCCGTCCTGGTCGATGAGGTACAACTCCTCCTCGCCGCTCATGTCGGAGATGAACGCGATCTTCCGCCCGTCGGGCGACCAGCGCGCGCCCTTGTCGTGGGCCGAGGAGCTGTGCGTCAGGTTCCGGGTCGGCCCGTACTCGGCCGGCGCGGTGAAGACGTCGCCCCGGGCCACGAAGACGGCCCGCTTGCCGTCGGGGCTCAGCGACGCGTCCTCGATGTAGCCGGCCACCGACTCGTGGCGGGGCCGCGCGGCGATCTGGTCGTCGGGCACGAAGATGTCCAGCTTCCGATCCGCGCCGCTGGAGGCATCCAGAACGTGGAGCTCACCGCCCAGCTCGTACACGATGTGGCCCGTCTCGTCGGCGCTGGGCCAGCGCACGTCCCAGGTGGTCTCGTCGGTGAGCTGCTGCAGATCGGTGCCGTCGGGCTTCACCGAATAGAGGTTCAGCTTGTCCGACCGATCCGAGTCGAAGTAGATACGGTCCCCGATCCACATGGGATCCCGGTCCGTGCGCACGTTGTTGGTGATGTTGTGCGCCTCGTGGGTGGACAGGTCGAAGGTCCACAGGTCCTCGGCCCAGCCGCCCGAGTAGCGCTTCCAGGCGCGGAAGTCCCGGAAGAGGGGCGAGTACACCACCTTGGTCCCGTCGGGAGAGAGGTCTCCCGCCCCCGACTGGGGCATGGGGTAGGCCACGGGCAGCCCGCCGGACACGGGCACGTGGTAGAGGTGCGTGTCGCCCAGGTCCCACCCGTCGCGCAGGGACCGGAAGACGACCTCCTTGCCGTCGGGCGTCCACCCGTAGACCTGGTTGTCGTACCCCCACCGTGGAGGAAGCGGGCCCCGGGCCGGATAGAAGGTCAGCTGTCGGGGCACCCCCCCGGTGGACGGGATCACGTAGACCTGCTCGTCGCCGTCGTACTGACCCGTGAAGGCGATCCACTTGCCGTCGGGGGAGTACTTGGCGAAGAGCTCGAGGCCCGGGTGGGCCGTGAGCCGGACCGCGGTTCCCCCTTCGGAAGAGGCGGTCCAGAGGTCGCCGGCGTAGGTGAAGACCACCTGGTCGCCGTGGATGTCGGGAAAACGCAGAAGCTTGGTCTGGGCGGCGGCGGGAACGGCGCAGAGAAGCGTCGAGAGCACCAGGAGGCGGAGCACCGCGCTCGCCCGTCGCAAGGACGGAAGCATGATCGTCATCTCCTTCGAAACAGCGTCGTGATCCTCGAGCGGCCGACGCGGCGCCCGGGGGCGCGCGCCGAGGCGCCGGGCGAGGGGGTCTACAAGGCTAGCAAAACCGCCCCCAACGCGTCCACGGAGGGCAGGCGGTGCACACCCCGGCGCCTGCGAGGCGGTGGCGGTACGCCCTGACGCTTGCTCTCCCATCAGGGCACCCGTACCGTCGCTCCATCACTCGTTCCCTCGGCGGGAGGGGTCATGAAGGCGCATAATCTTCTCCGGCTCGGGGCGGTGCTGGCCGCCCTGGCCGCTTCGCCGGCGCTGGTCTATGGCCAGGCCGACGAGATCCAGGTCTACGATGGGGGGCTTGCGGGCCGCGGGGTGTTCAACCTCACGCTCCACAACAATTTCACACCCCGCGGCATCCGGGCCCCGGCGTTTCCCGGGGCCATCGTCTCCGACCACTCCCTCAACGGCGTCCCCGAATGGGCGTACGGGGTCACGGACTGGTTCGAGGCAGGCCTCTACCTTCCGCTCTACAGCGTCGGCAGGAACCACGGCGGGTCGCTGGACGGGTTCAAGCTCCGGACCCTGTTCGCGGTTCCCCACGCCGACGACCGCACCTTCTTCTACGGCGTGAACTTCGAGTTCAGCTACAACGCGGCGCAGTGGGATCCGACCCGGTTCACCTCGGAGATCCGCCCCATCGTGGGATGGCACCTGCGCTCCGTGGACCTGGTCTTCAACCCCATCCTGGACACCTCGTACGACGGCTTCCGCAACCTGGACTTCGCGCCATCGACCCGGGTCGCGTACAACGTCTCGCCCATCTGGGCGGTGGCGGTGGAGGAATACGCCGATTTCGGACCTCTGCGCCAACTGGCGCCGGCGGGGGAGCAATCCCACCAGCTCTACGGCGTCGTGGACCACGCGAGCCCCGCCGTGGACATGGAGCTCGGGGTGGGCTTCGGCCTCACGTCCGCATCGGACGCCATGACCTTCAAGCTGATCCTCTCCCGGGACCTGGCGGGTCGCTGACATGGAGGGACCGGAACGTCCATGACGGAGGAAGCGCCGCCGCCCGAGTCTTCCTGGAGGGGACGTGCCGCCGGATACGCCGCCCTCAGCTTCCTCAGCGCCCTGCTCCTCTTCCTCGTACAGCCCCTCCTCGCGCGGGCCATCCTCCCCTGGTTCGGGGGCGCCGCCTCGGTGTGGACCACCTGCCTCCTCTTCTACCAGGCGCTCCTCTTCCTGGGCTACGTCTACGGGCATCTCGGGCGACGACTGGGATCCCGGCGGCAGGCCGCGCTCCACATCGCCCTTCTGGGGCTGACCCTCCTGACGCTCCCCGTCACGGTGTCCCCGGCATGGCGACCCCAGGGACCGGAACACCCGGTCCTCCATCTCCTGGCGCTCCTCACCGTCACCGTGGGCGGGCCCTACCTCCTCCTGGCGGGCACCACGCCGTTCCTCCACGACAGCTTCGCCCGCGAGCCGTTCGGGCGCGGGCCCTACCGCCTCTACGCCGTGTCCAACGCCGGATCCCTCCTGGCGCTCCTGGCCTATCCGGCGGTGCTGGAGCCGCTCCTCTCCGTCCACGCCCAGGCCGTGGCGTGGTCGTGGGGCTACGCCGTCTTCGCCGCGGGCATGACGGCGCTGGTCTGGAGGCGGCGCGTCCGGAGGGCGGACGAGGCGCTCCCTCCAGTGCCCTTCGGCGCCGGGGCGCCCGGAGGCGTGCCTTCACCACGCCCCACGGTGGCCGACGGGATCCTCTGGGTCGCGCTGGCGGCGTGCGGGTCCGGGCTGCTCATGGCCCTGACCAACGCCATCACCATGGACGTGGCGTCGGTGCCGCTGCTGTGGATCATCCCCCTGGCCGTGTACCTCACCACCATCGTCCTGGCCTTCGCGGGCGTGTACCGGCGCGAGACATGGGGCGCCCTCCTCGTCCTGGCGCTGGGGGCGGCTTCGTTGCTGTGGGCCGGCGGCTTCGCCCTGCCGGTCCTCCCCCAGGTGGTGTTGGCGTCGGGGGTGCTCTTCACGGCCTGCATGGTGTGCCACGGCGAGTTGGCCCGCTCCGCACCGGACCCGGATCACCTCACCGCGTTCTACCTGGCCATGGCGGGCGGCGGGGCGCTGGGCGGGCTCCTGGTAGCCGGCGTGGCGCCCGCCGTGCTCACCGACTTCTACGAGCTCCCCGCCTTCATGCTCCTGGCGTATGCGCTTCTCCTGGCATCCATGCTGCGGGACCCCGCCTCGGTGCTCCGTGGCCGGTGGCGTCGCCCCTCCCTGGTCCTCCTCACGGGGGTCCTCGTCGTGGCCACCGCGGGCTTCGTCCTCGAGACCCGCACGCGCACCCGGGGGACGCTGGCCTCCGTGCGCAACTTCTACGGCGTCCTTCGCGTCCAGGACCACCCGGCGGGGCTGCTCCACGACATGCGGGTGCTGCGGCACGGCCAGATCTTCCACGGTGCCGAATTCCTCGACCCGGCCCGGCGCGACGATCCCACGCTCTACTTCACCGAGGGGAGCGGCCTGGACCGAGCGGTCGCGGCCCGCCGACGGACGGCTCCGGACGGCACACTCCGCATCGGCGTGGTGGGGCTGGGCGTGGGGACGGTCACGGCGTGGGCCCGGCCCGGCGACCGCGTCCGCTTCTACGAGATCAACCCGGCCGCCGTGACGCTGGCGCGCACGTACTTCTCCTTCCTGGCCGACGCTCCGGCGCCGGTGGACGTGGTCCTGGGGGACGGGCGCCTCGCCCTGGCTCGGGACGTGGCTTCCGGGGCGGGGCGCCCCCTCTTCGACCTCCTGGTGGTGGACGCCTTCGCCGGAGACGCCGTGCCGGTCCACCTCCTCACCCGCGAAGCCATGCGGCTGTACCGCGAGGCGGTGGGTGCCCACGGCGTGGTGGTCTTCCAGATCACCAACCGCCACGTGGCGCTGGGCCGGGTGGTGCGGGGGCTGGCCCAGGCCGAGGGGCTGCAGGCCGTCCGGGTGGACCAGGACCCGCCCCCCTCCAGCGGGGGCGTCGCCAACTCCTGGATGCTGGTGGCGGCGCCGGGCACGCTGCTCCCCGCACCCCGGCTGCGTGATCCGGAGGCCGAGGAACGTCCGCCGGTCCTGTGGACCGACGCCTACAGCAACCTCCTGGGCGTGCTCAGGTAGGACGGCGACGGCGCGAGGGCCGGCGGGTCGATGCCGGGCCATCGCCCGGGGGCGCCGCTGTGCCCCGCCTCAGCTCCCCGACGCGAGGGCCTCCTCCACCCTGGCCTCCACCTCCCTTGCCACCGTCTCGGCTTCGGCCAGGAGCGCCGAGATCTTCTCGTCGAACTCGCCGCGCAGCGCCTCGTCCTCGATGTGGGGGAGGTTGATGCGCACGTTGTAGACCGCCGCCTTCAGGCCCGCGTGGCCCAGCAGCGCGCCCGTACCCACGTCGCTGATCATCTGGGGACTGGCCATGGCCGCCATTTCGCGGCAGAGCGTCATGGCCTCCAGACACCGCTGGGCGGTGGCCAGGGGTACCGCCGTGGCCGTGCGGTAGCCGTCCTGGATGGCCTGCTTGCGGGCGGCCCGCTCCTCCTCCGAGTCCTGGGGCATGCGCATCCCCGCCAGCACCGCGTCGAAGGCCTGGGTGTCGGCGTCCACCGCCCGGATCAGGGCGTCCTTGGCCGCCTGGGCCCGCTCGGCCAGGGAGCAGAGCGCATCGTAGCGGTCGTCGTACTCCCCCTTGCCCACCGAAAGGTTGGCCACCATGGACGCCAGGGCACCGCCCAGTGCACCGGCCAGCGCCGCCACCGAGCCGCCGCCCGGCGCTGGCGTGTCCCGCGAGACCTCGTCCACGAAGTCGAAGGTGGTGCGGTTCACCAGCGGGCCATCCACCTCGGGGAGCGCCAGCACCTTCTCCCTGGCGTCGAAGGGCGCCACATCGCGAAGGCCCATGGACTGGACCGCCGTCTCCACCAGGTCGGACACGGGCACGCCGGTGGACTTCCCCATGCGCCGCAGGTAGAAGAGGCCGGCCTGGCGCATGGCCTCGTAGGGGATCAGCCCCACCAGCTCCGAGCCCGTGACGGTGATGCCGCGCTTGCGGGCCTCTTCCCGCGCCGCCTCGAGCACCAGGTGGGGCGGGCTCACCTTGTAGTCGGTGAGGTTCATGCTGATCTGGGCCCGCTTGTAGTCCTCGATGACCCAGCCGATGGCCTTCACATCCTTGAAGATCCCGTCGTCGAAGACCGGTCCCGTGGGGTGCTCGGGATCGATCTCCAGCGCCTCCCAGCGCACCCGCAGGTCTCCCCCGTGGACCTCCCGGTAGTGGGCCTCCAGCTCCTCGAAGGACCCACCCACGAAGTCGCACGGGCCGCAGGGATAACGCCCGTCGTCGGCGAAGCGCACCACCTTGCCCTTGTAGTAGAAGGGCTCGGTGTTCCCCACGCGCTTCCACCGCCCCCGCTCCCGCAGCACGTAGGCGATGTCGTTGGCGTAGCGCCGGTCCGTGGTGTTGAGGTCCACGTTGTAGGCGATGAGGAATTCCCGGGCGCCCACGGCGGTGACACCGGCCCCGGGGTTCAGGGCGGCGGGACCGAAGTCGGGCTTCCATTCCGGGTCCTTGAGCTTCTCGGCCATCCCCTCGTACTCGCCCGAGCGGACCCGGGCCAGGTTCCTGCGCTCGGGCCGGCTCGCGGCATGCTCGTAGAGGAAGACGGGGATGTCCAGCTCCTCGCCGATGCGCTTTCCCACCCGCCGGGCGATCTCGGCGCACTCCTCCATGGTGATCCCGGCCACGGGCACGAAGGGCACCACGTCGGTGGCCCCCATGCGGGGATGCTCGCCGTGGTGCTTGCGCATGTCGATGACCTGGGCGGCCCGGGCCACCGCACGGAACGCCGCCTCTTCCACCGCGTCGGGCGCGCCCACGAACGTCACCACGGTGCGGTTGGTGTTGGCGCCGGGGTCCACGTCCAGGAGGCGCGCGCCCGCCACCGCCTCCACGGCGTCGGTGATGGCCTTGATGACGGCGGGATTGCGGCCTTCGGAGAAGTTGGGAACGCACTCGACGATGGGCTGGGACATGGAGCGGCTCTGAGCTGGGTTCGGGAAGGGGAGGGCCCAATCAACCGTCCAAAGGTCCCGCCCGGAGCGGTCCATCACAAGGGAGCCGCGGACGGCGACGACCACGGGTCGCGCAACGGCCTCTACCCGGCGTGCCCACCCACCCGCAGGGAGCGCCCACCGCGCCGCCCGGCGGCCTGTCGCCGCGCCTCAGTCGTCGTGGTTCAACTCGTACTGACGCTGGGCGTGCATGCGCTCCTTGCCCTGCGCGGCGTCGCGGCGCCGCGCCGCCTTCAGGGCATTCTCGTGGGTCGTGGACGAATGGACCCGGGGAGTGGAGATCTGGCGCTGGGCCCCTTCCGCCCCGCATTCGGGACAGGCCGGCACGGTATCGGCCTTACGGACCCACTCCTCGAAGCGGTGACGACAGTCGGGGCAGACGAAGTCGTAGATGGGCATGGCGCCAGTCTGGCCCCCGGCCGCGGACGGTGCAAGGTCGCCCCCGGACACGACATCCTTGCATAGAACGAACGTTCGTTCTATTAGTGTCGGCATGACGCCGACCACCACCCGCGGAGAGAAGACCCGTCAGGCCATCCTGGAGGAAGCCCTCCAGCTCGCCACGGTGGTGGGATTGGACGGCCTCACCATCGGCACGCTGGCCAGCCGGCTGGAGCTGTCCAAGAGCGGCCTCTTCGCCCATTTCGGCTCCAAGGAATCGCTCCAGCAGGCCGTCATCGAGACGGGTGCCCGGCACTTCATCGCAACGGTCATCGAGCCGGCCATGAACCTCCCTTCCGGCGTCGCGTGCGCCCGGGGCCTCTTCCAGGGCTGGATCCGCTGGTCCGGGGAAGAGATGGCCGGCGGGTGCCTCTTCGTCACCGCTTCCGTCGAGTTCGACGACCGCCCCGGCCCGGTCCGGGACCAGCTCGAGGCGCTGCACCGCCGCTGGCTCGGCTTCCTTTCCGACACGGCAGCCCGGGCCCGGCAGGAAGGAGACTTCCGCGCCGACATGGACGACGAGCAGTTCGCCCACGACTTCCACTCCATTCTCCTGGGGTTCAACCAGGCTCGACGCCTCCTCCGCGATCCCGACGCGGAGTCGAAGGCGCATCGGGCGTTCCGGAGGCTGCTCCGGGACGCCGGCATCGCAAGTCCGTAGTCTTCAACACTCGGAGGTACCAACCATGGGCCGGACCCTCCTGCTGCTCTACAGCGCGGCCTGCTACCTCGCCTTCTTCGCCACCTTCGTCTATGCCATCGGATTCGTCGGCTGCGTCGGCGTGCCCAAGTGCGTGGACACGGGCGCGGCCACATCCCTGACCCAGGCGCTCCTGGTGGACACGGCGCTGCTGGGCGCCTTCGCGGTCCAGCACAGCATCATGGCCCGGCGCTGGTTCAAGCGGTGGTGGACGAAGATCATCCCCCCGGCCGCCGAGCGCTCCACGTACGTGCTGGCCGCCACGCTCCTGCTCGCGCTCCTCCTCTGGCAGTGGCGTCCCATCCCCGAAGTGGTCTGGAACGTCCGGGAGCACGCGGCGCGCACCGCCTTCTACGGCCTCTACTTCCTGGGGTGGCTGGTGCTCCTGGCAGGCACGTTCATGATCGATCACTTCGACCTCTTCGGGCTCCGCCAGGCGTGGATCCGGTTCAGGAACCGGGAATACACGCATCCCCCCTTCACCACGGCGGGCTTCTACCGCTACACCCGCAACCCGCTCATGCTGGGCTTCATCATCGCCTTCTGGGCAGCACCCACCATGACGGTGGGCCGCCTCTTCTTCGCGGCCATGAGCACGGCCTACATCCTGGTGGGCATCGCCCTGGAGGAGCGGGACCACGCCTTCTACCTGGGGGCGCGCTACAAAGCCTACAAGGAGCGTACGTCCATGCTCATCCCCCTCCCCCCGCGCTCGGCACCGCAGCGCCACGCTCCGGCCGGCGAAGGCGCCGAATGACGGCGCGGGGCGGAGGGCTCGCCCGAAGCCGGCAGGATCCGCTCTGCCAGACGTACCGGAGCGAGCCGCGCCGCGCCCGCATCACCGACCGGGCCCGCGCCGTGGAAGGGGTCACCCTCGATCCCTTCCACGGGCGGGTGGTCCCGGGGAGCCGGGACTACGGCGTCTCGTGGCCCTTCGGCATCCACGAGGCCGTGGGCGGGGAGCACGATCTCCCCAATCCGGGCGACCTCCTGTGCGCCGCCCTGGCGGCGTGCCTCGACTCCACCATCCGCATCATCGCCGACCGCCTGGGCGTCGGGCTGCGGTCCCTGGACGTCCGGGTCGAAGCCGACGTGGACGTGCGAGGCACGCTGGTGGTGGACCGGAGCGTGCCGGTGGGGTTCCAGCGCATGCGCTGCCACGTCACCCTCGTCCCGGAAGACGGGACGGATCCGGCGCTGAAGGCCAGGATCGTGCAGGCGGCCGAGCGGAGCTGCGTGAACCTGCAGACGCTGCGGGCCGGCGTGGACGTGGAGACGGTGCTGGAGTGACGCAGGGGAGGTGACGGCCCGGTGGGTCCCTGCATGCGACGGGGACCGCGGCCCGCACAGGCTCCCGGGTCTTCCCTCCACCCTCCTTCTGCCGGATGTTCATGGAGACGACCCTGCCCGCACCCCCGGGTGCGCCGGTGCGTCCGCATGAAGGGGCTTCGAAGGTGACCAGGCAACCGAGCGTCCGCCCGCCGGCCGTGGCCGGCCTGTTCTACCCGGACGACCCCCGCGTGCTGGAGGCCACGGTGCGTCGCCTCCTCGACGCCGCCGCGCCCGAAGGCCCGCCGCGCCCCCTGGCGCTGGTGGCCCCCCACGCGGGCTACGCCTACTCGGGACCCGTGGCGGCCAGCGCCTGGGCCCTGGCGGCGACGGGCGGCCCGGCCGTCCGCCGCGTCGCCCTCCTGGGTCCGAGCCACAGGGTGTCGTTCCAGGGGATGGCCCTCCCCGAGGACGACACCTTCGCCACCCCGCTGGGCGACCACGCCGTGGATCCCGACGGCGTGTCGGCCCTCCTCGCCGCCCCCCCCGTGCGCCGCTGGGCGCGGGCCCACCGGGACGAGCACAGCCTGGAGGTCCAGCTCCCCTTCGTCCGCCTGGCCCTGGGCGACCTTCCGGTGCTGCCCCTGGTCACCGGCGACGCCTCCGCCGAGGAGGTGGCCGACGCCCTGGACCGGGTGTGGACGCACGACACGCTGGTGGTGGTGAGCTCCGACCTGAGCCACTACCTCCCCTACGACCGGGCGCGCGCCGTGGACACGGAGACGGCGGCGGCGATCGAGGGCCTGGCCCCCGAGGGCATCGGTCCCGACCGGGCCTGCGGATGCGTCGCCCTCCGCGGCCTCCTGGTAGCGGCGAAGCGGCGAGGCCTGGTGGCTCGGTGCGTCGATCTCCGGAGCTCGGGCGACACCGCGGGCCCACGGAATCGGGTGGTGGGCTACGGCGCCTTCGGGTTCTGGGCGGCCGGCGCCTGAGCCGGCGCCTCACGCTCCGGACGATGCGCCTCCGCCCATGCGCACGGGCATGCGGCGGGCACCCCACCGGCCCGGGCGCCCCTCGAACACGCCGGCGCACGGCGCGCCGCAGCGGTTGCATCGTCCCTCGGGAGTGAGCCCCCACGAGGTGAGCCGGTAGCCGTCGCGGCCGATGACCCGGTAGCCGCAGCCGCTGCAGTAGGTGCTCTGCCCCTCCGGGTCGTGGACGTTCCCGGTGTACACGTGGTGGAGCCCGCCGGCTTTGGCGACGTCCCGCGCCCGCCGGAGGGTGGCGGCCGGCGTGGGCGGGATGTCCAGCATCTTCCAGTCGGGGTGGAAGGCCGAGAAGTGGAGCGGCACGTCGGCTCCCAGCTCCGCGGCCATCCACGACGTCATCTCCTCGAGCTCCTGGTCCGAGTCGTTCTCGCCGGGAATGAGGAGGGTGGTGACCTCGGTCCATACGTCCGTCTCGTGGACCAGGTAGCGCAGCGTATCCAGGACGGGCTCCAGGTGGCCGGCGCACACCTTGTGGTAGAAGCGGTCGGTGAACGCCTTCAGGTCCACGTTGGCGGCGTCCATGACGGCGAAGAGCTCGCGCCGGGGCTCGGGCAGCACGTATCCGGCGGTGACCGCCACGGTGCGCACGCCCGCGTCCCGGCAGGCCCGGGCCACGTCCAGGGCGTACTCGTGGAAGATGACCGGGTCGTTGTAGGTGAAGGCGACGCTCCGGCACCCCAGACGGCGGGCGGCGGCGGCGATGGCCTCGGGGCTCGCCTCGTCGGCCAGGGTGTCCATCTCACGGGACTTGGAGATGTCCCAGTTCTGACAGAACTTGCACGCCAGGTTGCACCCCGCCGTTCCGAACGAAAGGACGGGCGAGCCCGGCAGGAAATGGGCGAGAGGCTTCTTCTCGATGGGGTCCACGCAGAAGCCGCTGGAGCGCCCGTAGGTGGTGAGGACGATCTCCCCGCCGCCGGCGGCCCGCACGAAGCAGAGGCCCCGCTGCCCGTCGCGCAGGCGGCACGCACGGGGGCATACGTCGCACTGGACCCGCCCGTCGTCCAGGCGGTGCCAGTGGCGCGTGGGGTGGCCGGCGATGGCGTGGGGCTGGCTCATGGGAAGTCCCCTGGAAGTCCTCCCGGTGTCCTTCCCTACCCTTTCCCGACACCGATGCTCCCCGGGCCGAGAGACGGCGGCCCGGGAGCGCGTCGCCACGCCCCCGGGCCGTTCTCCACCTCCGATGCTCGGCGGATCGTCCGCCTACCGGAGGCTTTCCGCTACATGACCGGCCTGCATCCGCCGGCCTCGTCGCACTTGGGATCCAGCGGCGTCAGGCCCAGCCGCGCCAGCTCCTCGTTCACGTCCTTCAGGTCCGTCGCCCAGATCTCGTCCAGGCGGTCCTGGTAGCCCTGCAGCTGGTCGGAGAGGATCCGGAAGATCTCGGGCATGTTCGTGGTGGGGCGTCCGTCGCCCCGCTCGGCCATGGCCATGAGGTTCGCCAGGCGGTTGTTCACCCGGATGGGGAAGTTGAGCGGGTCCTGGTTGCTCTGGTTCTTCACCTGGTAGATGTCCTGCTCCACGTCCGAAGCGTCGGCCAGGAGCTTGTCGCCCTTCTGGTGGAGCGTGGCGTCGTCCGACTTCTCGTACCGGTCGTCGAGCTGGCTCTTCACCCGCCGGATGGCGATGACGGCGCGGTTCGCGTCGTTCACCCGGTCGCGGACCTTGCTCGAGAACGCGTACTGGGCCTGGAGGTCCGCGTCGGTCACGTCGGTGATCCACGGGTTGCGCTCGACCATGAGCGGAGCCGACACGCTGTGACCGTCGGCGGTGAGCCGCACGGTGTAGTGGCCCGGCGGGACGGCGGGGCCGGTGGTGCGGGCGCCCCAGAAGATCATCCCGGGAAAGCTCACGAAAGGCTCGGCCCGGAGGTCCCAGCGCAGCGTGTTCAGGCCTGCTTCGACGGGAAGCCACTGGGGTCCGCGCCGGAAGTAGCTGGGCGCGGCCGCCGCGCTCGTGTCGGCGGTGGCGGTATCGGGGATGAAGGTGCGCAGCACCGCCCCCGTCGAGTCCAGGACCTCGAGCTTGGCCTCCGAGGGCGCGTCCTTCAGCCACCATGACAGCGTGATGTCGGGGCCCGAGCGCACCGCCACCGGCGGCGTGAACATCTTGGCGTCGGCCATCTCCATGCCCGGCGTGGCCTGCCGGATGGGCGCCAGGTTGTCCAGGACCCAGAAGCCCCGGCCGTGGCTCGCGATGACGAGCTGGTTCTTCTCCACCACCAGGTCCACCACCGGCAGATCCGGCATGTTCAGCGTCAGGTCCTGCCACGAGTCGCCGTCGTCGTACGAGAGGTAGACCCCATGCTGCGTGGCGGCATACAGCAGCCCCTGGCGATCAGGGTCCTCGCGCACCGCGTGGACGTAGTCGTCTGCGGGGATGCCGTTGACCGTCTTCGTCCACGTCTGCCCGTAGTCCCTCGTGCGGAAGATGTAGGGCGCCTTGTCGTTGAGGAGCGGCCGCTTCACGGCCACGTAGGCCGCGCCGTCGTTGAACGACGAGGCGTCGATCTGGCTCACCCGGCCGAAGTCCGGCATGCCCGGCGGCGTCACGTCCGTCCACGTCTCGCCGCCGTCCCGGGTCACGTGGACCAGCCCGTCGTCGGATCCGGCCCAGATGACGTCCATGTTCTTCTTGCCCGGCCCCACCGAGAAGATGGTGGCGTACACCTCGGGGCCGTTCATGTCGTGGGTGATGGGCCCGCCCGACGGCCCCATGGTCTTGGGGTCGTGGCGGGTCAGGTCACCGCTGAGCTTCTTCCACGTCTTGCCCCCGTCGTCGGTGCTCCACAGGTGCTGGGACGACACGTAGAGCGTCTTGTGGTCCACCGGGCTGAAGATGATGGGGAAGGTCCACTGCCACCGCTCCCGGATGTCCTCGGACGGCTCGCCCGAATAGAACCACGGGTAGGGGTTCACCTCCCGGTGGATGTCCAGGAGGTG